>CALBGU010000088.1 GCA_937893155.1 uncultured Treponema sp.
ACAACCGAGGTTATCGGCAAGGGCTTGAGCAACGCTTCAACAGCTGTGCCGAATACGCAGTTGGTTGCCGTGAATGCCGAAATCCGCAATCACCCGATTGAAGTCGTCGGACGAAAGCTCCGTGCATATATGACCGCGATGAAGCCTGTGGTGTGAGATTGACTAATCGCAGGTTGTGTGGTATCATTTTACATATAGAAGGTCTCCATTAACCTGCGGTTTCAATCCGTAAAGAGATGAACTTTATTGAACGACCGTCCGAACTTTTTGGGCGGTCGTAGTTTTTGAGGCTTTATGTTTTCGCTGTATCCGAGCGGCAAGTCGATTCGCGGAATGAACAGCGAGATGTATTATGAAAACTATGCTACAAAAAAATAAGCCTGCCCGCAAATAAATGCGAACAGGCTTTGTTCTCAAGGCTTTACATTCTTGTCAACTTAATGTTGTATAAGTAGCTATTAAATGTACCGCTTAATGTAATTGTGCTAGACTCTGGGTTTGAAACATAAGTAGAAACATCTTTGCCGTTGCAGTAGTATTTGCTACCAATCTTTTCGATTGTCAACGAAGGAACAGTTTCAATTGTATAACTGCTACCTGAACCATCGTAATACTTAGCATTGAAAGAAATACGATACGTCTTAGAGTTCGTATTTGTCATTGCATCTGTTGACCATCTTACAATCGCGGTGTACGCCTCTGTAGTGTCATCTTGATAGATAGCGTTGCCGTCGACAGTTCCGCTTGCAGTGTAGTAATATGTGTTCGTTGTTTCAGTTTGGTAGTACACATCTACGTCTGCTTCGTCGCTCTCTTGCTTGCAAGACGCAAAAGCAAAAGCCATTGCAGTAGCAAAAAAAATTGCTGCAATCTTCTTCATCTTTCCCATAAAAACTCCTTTCCCCGTAAAATTCGAGGATATTGTTAGGATTTTTCCGCAAAACGAGCATTAGCGATGTTTTGCGGAAAAGGAATTTGTCAATTTCTTTTCCTAGTGTACACTAGGAAAATTTTTAAAATTTTTAAGATGGATTTTTGTATTTGACAAAAAAAGAATCGGCATATAGATTTTTGAAGGTGGCGCAAAACCGATTTTATATGTTGAGGGATTTTTATGAATCGCATAGCAGTTGTTTTGAGCGGCATTTTTTTTGCAGTTTCTCTGCCGATTTTTTCGATTGACGGCGGCTATTTTTTCGGCGACGGCGGCAGGGGCAATCGTGTTTTGATATACACATCGACGATTGAAAATGGAAAAAACGAAGATGAATGGATTTCGCAAAAGATAAAGCGTGATTTGATAAACGATTTTGTCAATTATTCGAATATCGACGTGATAGATTTTTCCGAAAAAGACACGATTTTGAAGTTGCAAAAAGATTCCGAAAGCGCGTTTTACAGCGACGAAAATCCGCTCGAATTGGGAAAAGCAATTCAAGCAAAATCGTATGTTCGGCTGGTGAGCACGAAGCATCGGGATTCTTTTAGCCTTTCTGCGACGATTACGAATATTGAAACGGGCAAAATCGAGGGCAGTTTTTCTTCCAAGCAGTTTTCTGAAAGCGATTTTGTAACGCAGGCTCACGGCGAGGCGGCGGCGGTGCTGCTCGAGCAGTTGGGGGTGCAGTTGACGGCGGCGGGGAAGCGTATGCTGCAATATGGCACGTTTTCGCGGACGGCGGCGGAATCTGAGGAAAATCTGGAAACGTACAAAGCCGAAATTGTGCGCCTTGAAAAAGAGCAGGCGGAATTGCTGAAAAATCGCAGCACCGAAATTGATGTTGAAGCGCAAAATGCCCGCCTTGAAGTGCAAAAGCATATTTTGTTGCAGCAAAAGAGCAACGAGGAAGAGCGTTTGGCGCGGCTTTACGAGGACGAAAAGCGAAAAAGCGAAGAGGAGCGATTGAGCAAAGAGCGAAGCGAGGAGCAGCAAAAGAAAATCGCACAGCTTTCGTTTGAAATTGAGCAAAAAGCCGCAAAAATTCGCCAGAAAAAACTCGAAGATATGCCGATTTTACAGCAAATTGATGTTATTGAAGGCGAAAAACAGATTTTATTTTTGAATGAGCAGGCAATTTTGCAAAATCTTGCGGCTTTTAATGCAGAACAGGAAAAATCGTGCAATGCAGAAATTGAACAGCGCAAAAAACAGCCACCGCGCACAAATGAAATGAATCCAGACGGCTCGCTAAACGAAACGGGACGGCTGGTGCTGGAAAGCGATGTTGAGGCGATTCGGCAAAAATACGCAAAAATTATCAGCGACAATCAGCGGCGAATGGACGAAAGCGCGGGAAAATCGCAGGAGATTTTGCGCAAAAAAAATCATCGACGATATTCATATTTTGGAAAACAAACAATATACCGCGGATTCTCTTTTGCAAAGCGACAGCGTGTATTTTCGCGTGGGAAATTACGATGGCTCGCAAAAATCGGGCGGTTGGAATTATGCGCTGTCGTTCTTTTTTGCGGGGAATGCGGTGTATGCAACGACGGGGCTGCTCTCGTATTCGGATATTACGGGGTTGCCTGTGCCGAAATATCCATCTGGAAAAGACCCCAAGCGCGCAGAGAAAATCAAAGTCTACAATGATTATCAAGACAATGTGGAAGCCTACGACAGCTTTTTCCGCTTGAATGTGCCGTATATTCGCGCGGTTTTGACGTATTCGGTGAAGGCGTGCGACATAAAAAATGCGTCGCATTATACCATTGAAATCGACTCAATCGAGTTTTTCAATGTGCAAAACAATGCGCTGATTGCCAAAACGAAACCGTCTTATTCGTGTGAGTATGTGTACAATCCGCAAACGGCGGTGAATTGGAATCAAAAAAGAGTGCGCGTGCGGCAGGCAAAGCGCGAGGTGCGGACGGCAAAGCGTGAAGCCAAGATGGACAAAAATCCGTGGGCGTATCATTGGCGCAGAAACGGCGGTATGGGCGGCGGCGGTATGAATGTGGGGCAGTGGCAGGACGGCGGCGTTTTTGCGGATTTTTATTTTGACTTTCCGATTTCTTCGTGGCTTTTTTTGGATTTCGACTTTAAATGGAGTTATGCCGACAAAGGTCCGTTTGTGCTCGACAAAAGTTCTGTGGACAAAACATATACTGCGGTCGAAGAGTATTTGCTCTACAGCGTACTGGCGGGGATTGGCATAAATAAGCGCCTGCACTTTTTTGAGTATCACCCGAATCTGTATTATCTTTTGAGTGCGGGATATATGGATTTTTCTTATAATTACGGCTTGGTTAAAGCGACGAATAAGCTCTCTGAATCATCGAGCACGGTTGTGCACACGGTGGGAATGAGCTTCCCGCTGGGAAACGGCTCTGGCAAGTATTTCAACATCGATGTGCGTTATTCGCGCTTCTGCTTTCCAGAGTTTGACAGCGTGGACGCATTTTCGGCAGGATTGCGCTTCAATGCGCCCATGTGGAATTGCTCTCGCTCAGACTAACTGCGTGCGGTAGTGCTCCTCGATTTCGTTGCTCCAGCCGTCATCTGCTTCTTTGCCGCACCGATAGGTCGATACAAAATTGCTCACACACGCAAAATTAACCACCGTGCCAATCCCGTCGCAGCGAAACCGCACCGCCCTGCCTTTTTTGATGCCGAGCCGCTCTCCTTCCGCCGCGCTTCAAAAAGAGCCTCGCTCCCTGCCGCCCTGTAAATCGCGCTGTCCGTGCCTCTGCCGATTGCCGCGCGATGATTTGCCGTGTTGACGATTGCGTCCGCGCGCACTTTCGTGATGTCGTTTCTAAAAATCTTGAATGCCATAGTGTTATTATACCGCCCGCCCGCGCTTTTTGCCAAAAATCCCCCGCACTAAATATTGTGAGCAGGAAAAATCAAAAAGTCGACCCCGCAATATTTATTGCGAGCAGGAAAATGCAAAAAGCCGACCCCGCAATATTTATTGCGAGCAGGAAAAATCAAAAAGTCGCCTCCGCACTATTTATTGTGAGTAGGAAAAATCAAAAAGTCGACCCCGCACTATTTATTGCGAGCAGGAAAAATCAAAAAATCGCCCTCGCTCAATTTAGAGCGAGCAAAACGGGCGTGATTCGTTCCGACTTCGCTCAACGAACGATTAAATATCAAGTAACAGAGAGGGGCTGTTGAATAACGGGGGAGATTTTTTTATAATGGCAATATGTTTCGCATCTATATTGAAAGAAAGGCTGGCTTTCAGAATGAGGCTCGCCGCATTTATTCAGAAGTAAAGGATTTTTTGGGCATTTCGGGCGTTACCGGCGTGCGTTACCTCAACCGCTACGACATCGAAAACACGACCGATGAAGTGGCGAATATCGCCGCAAAGCGCATTTTTTCGGAAGCGCAGAGCGATACGGTCTTCTTCGGCAAAGCCGAGATTGCCGCGGGCGATACCGTGATTATCTCGGAGTATTTGCCCGGGCAGTACGACCAGCGGGCTGACAGCGCTGAGCAATGCCTTACGCTGCTTCGCGAGAGCCTCAAGGCAAGCACGCGCGTAGGCGAAAAACCGCCGAGAGTGCGTTGTGCGAAGGTCGTCGTTTTGAGCGGAAATATCGCCGCTGAAGATGTGAAACGAATTGAGAATTATCTTGTCAATCCTGTTGATTCGCGCCTGACCAATGATTCAATCCCTGAAACACTTGAAATGAAGAGTGCAGAGCCTGCCGATATTCCTGTCGTCGCAGGCTTTGTTTCTATGGGGGAAGATGAGCTTGCTGCATATCGCGCAAAAATGGGTTTGGCGATGGACGAGGCGGACGTGAAGTGGATGCAGGATTATTTTAAGAGCATTTCACGCGACCCGACGGAAACGGAAATCCGCGTGCTCGACACCTACTGGAGCGACCACTGCCGCCATACCACGTTCAGCACGGAACTGACGAATATCGCTATTGAGGACGGCGATTTTAAGGGCGTGTTTGAAAAATCGCTCGAGAATTATCACGCAATGCGCACGGAGCTTTACGCACAGCGCACAGACAAAAAAGTAACGCTGATGGATATGGCGACTATCGGCGCGAAATATTTGCGAAAGCACGGCAAACTTGAAGACCTCGAGGTGAGCGAGGAAAATAATGCGTGTTCGATTTTCATCGATGTGAAATACACGGACGCGGAAAAGGCTGGCGAGACGGAGCGCTGGCTGTTGCAGTTCAAGAACGAAACGCACAATCACCCCACGGAAATCGAGCCGTTTGGAGGAGCGGCAACGTGTATCGGCGGCGCAATCCGAGACCCGCTTTCGGGGCGTGCGTGGGTGTATCAGGCGATGAGAATCACGGGCGCGGCTGACCCGACGGTGCCGCTTTCTGCGACGCTGCACGGCAAATTGCCGCAGGTGAAACTGACGAGAGAGGCTGCGCAGGGATTTTCGAGCTACGGCAACCAAATCGGTTTGACGACGGGGCAGGTTGCAGAAATTTATCACCCGGGCTATGTGGCAAAGCGAATGGAACTCGGCGCGGTGATTGCCGCAAGTCCGTACAAAAACGTTCTGCGCGAAACACCCGAAGCGGGCGACATCGTGGTGCTTGTGGGCGGCGGCACGGGGCGTGACGGCATCGGCGGCGCGACTGGCTCAAGCAAAGTGCATACCGAACAGTCCGTTACGACGGCGGCGGCGGAAGTGCAAAAGGGCAACGCCGTGGAAGAGCGCAAGATTCAGCGTCTGTTCCGAAAGAGCGAGGTGAGCGGCATTATCCGCAGAAGCAATGACTTTGGTGCGGGCGGCGTGTCGGTTGCGGTCGGTGAGCTTGCAAGCGGGCTGGACATCAATTTGGACGCGGTGCCAAAAAAATACGAGGGCTTGAACGGCACGGAGCTGGCGATTAGCGAATCGCAGGAGCGAATGGCGGTTGTGGTGCGTGCTGGCGATGTGGAAAAGTTCATCAAGGCGGCGAATGCAGAAAATCTCAACGCGGTGGTTGTTGCGACGGTTACCGACACGAACAAACTCGTGATGAAATGGCGCGGAAAGACGATTGTTTCTCTTGACCGCAGTTTCCTCGACACCGCAGGCGCACCTCACGCGGCGGCGGCAACGCTCCCGAACCCCAAGCGCGCGGAATGCCCGATTTTTAAGCCGCTGGCAAGCGTTTCAAATGCACAGGGCACAAAAGAAAAATGGCTGGCAAATATCGCAGACCTTGCGTGCTGTTCTGAGCGCGGTTTGGGCGAGCGATTCGACGGCTCAATCGGCGCGAGCAGTGTGCTTATGCCGTATGGCGGAAAATACCAGTGCACGCCCGAAGCGGGTATGGTTGCGAAAATCCCCGTGGCGTCTCCGCGCGAGACTTCAACGGTGAGTTTGATGAGCTACGGCTATGACCCGCGATTGAGCGAATGGAGTGCGTGGCACGGCGCACAATACGCGGTGATGGATTCCCTCGTCAAAATTTTGTGTATGGGCGGAAATCCTGCGGCGGCGCGCTTGACGTTCCAAGAGTTCTTTGGGCGCGCGGTGGACGAAAAAAGCTGGGGAAAGCCAGCGGCGGCTCTTCTGGGCGCATTGGACGCGCAAAAGGCGTCGGGGTGCGCTTCTATCGGCGGCAAAGACAGTATGAGCGGCACTTTTGAGCATTTGAACGTGCCGAATACGCTTGTGTCTTTTGCGGTGGCGACGGACGACGTGAAGAATATCACGAGCGGCGCATTCAAAAAAGCGGGCAGCAGCGTCTATGTGGTCGATGTGCCGCGCGATGAACAGTTTGCGCTTGATTGGACGGCGTTTTTGCAGATTGCCGCGTCGGTGTATGAGCTGAACAAGGCGGGAAAAATCCGTGCGATGTATCCTGTTGTCGCGGGCGGCATTGCGGAAGCGGTGAGCAAAATGGCGATGGGCAATCGCATTGGCGCGGCGCTTTCTATTGATGAGGCGGAGCTTTTTGGCTCTCGGTTTGCGTCGTTTATTGTGGAAACAGACGAGAATCTTGCTTTTGGTCGCTTGATTGGAAAAACAATCAGCGCAAAAGAAATAACCGTCGGCACTACTTCGATTGCGCTTTCCGACATCGAATCGGCGTGGGAAAAGACGCTCGCGAAAGTGTTCCCGCCGGTATCGAGCGCGGAAAAGGGCGCAGAATTGCCGAGTTGGGCAAAAGCAGAGCACGGGAGCCTTGCAAAAGCGCGCGTGTCGTTTACTGCAAAAACGGCAAAAGCAAAGCCGCGCGTGGTTATTCCTGTGTTTCCGGGCACGAACTGCGAGTTCGATATGGCGCGTGCGTTCAATCTTGCAGGCGCAGGAACGCAGATTGTGGTTTTGCGAAACCGCACGAGCGACGACCTTGCGTCTTCTCTCAATGAGCTAAAATCCGCGCTTGACGGCACGCAGATTCTTGCGCTTGCGGGCGGATTCAGCGCGGGCGACGAACCAGACGGCTCAGGCAAGTTCATTGCGAATGTGCTGCGCGAAAGCCGCATTGCAGACGCGGTGATGTCGCTTCTCAAACAGCGCGACGGCTTGATTCTCGGCATTTGTAACGGTTTTCAGGCGCTTATCAAAACGGGGCTTGTGCCGTATGGCGAAATCCGCGATGTAACCGAGGATATGCCGACGCTGACGTTCAACACCATCGGCAGACACATCAGCCGCGTGGCGAGAACCCGTGTGGTAAGTGCGGCAAGCCCGTGGGCGCAGGATAAGACGGTTATCGAGCCGAAAAGCCACTTGATTCCAATCAGCCACGGCGAAGGGCGCATTATCATCACGGAAAGTCTTGCGAAAGACCTTTTTGCGCGCGGTCAGGTGTTCAGCCAGTACGTTGACGAAAACGCTGTGCCGACGATGAGCGAGCCAGACAATCCGAACGGCAGTTTGTTTGCAATCGAAGGCTTGACGAGTCCAGACGGGCGCGTGCTCGGCAAAATGGGGCACAACGAACGCTGTATTGGCGCTTCGGGCGAGCTTTTGAAGAACATCACGACGGGCAGCGACGACAGCATTGTGCAGAATATTTTCCGCGCGGGCGTGTCGTATTTTAGCTGATAGGCATTGTTATAGATTGCTTTTGCAACGGTAATTGCAAAAAGTGCGTCTGTGTTTTTCGGCGGACGCACTTTTTTGTCTTTTTGCGAAAAATGCAGAAAAAGATATTCTCCGCTGTTTTGCTATTCTTGGGAGTGTTTTGCAAGCGAATTGATGATATGGACGATGGAGTAATAATCGAGCCGCTTTAAGTGCTTGAGGTCGTCAAGAAGTGCGTCGGAAGTAAATTCGTTTTCTTTTTTGAATTCTTGTCCGTCAACTAAAAATTCCACGGAAGTCCCCAAAAATCGCGCAATTTTTACGCCGTTTTCCACGTTTGGCAAGGATTTTTGCCCTGAAAGATAATTATCGAGTGTGTGTTTGCTGATTCCTGTTCCCGCGGCTAATTCCTTTATTTCTATATTTTTAAAATCAAGCAATTCCCGTAAATTTTCTGCAAAACTCATAGTAAAATTGTACTTAATAAAGCGTTTTTTACTTGACAATACGCTTAATAAAGATATATTCTATCTATGCAAACGCTTTATTAAGCGTTTCTCAATATCATTACAACCTAAATAAATACAGAATATGCTGCTTATTGATGAAAAATTGCTTCGATTTTTTGCCGTTGGAGTGGCGAATACGCTGGTCGGCGCAGGGCTGATGTTTGTGCTGTACAACTATTTTGGTGCGTCATATTGGATTTCGTCTTTGTGCAGTTATGCGGTGGGAGGCGTTTTGAGTTTCTTCCTGAACAAGTTTTTTACATTCCGAAATGGCGAAAAAAGCGGACGGCAGGTTTTGCTTTTTGCTCTGAATCTTGCAGTCTGCTATGTTGTTGCGTATTTTTGCGCAAAACGCGCTGTATATGCGCTGCTGTTTTTTGCGTCGGAAAAACAGAGAGGCAATGCCGCGCTGTTTGCGGGAATGTGCCTTTACACCGCATTGAATTATGGAGGTCAGCGGCTGATTGTGTTTCGGGAGGCGAAAAAGTGAGCGAAATAAGCAAGAACAAAAAAATTTCAATCGTCGTGCCGTGTTTTAATGAGGAGGAAGCAGTCCCGCTTTTTTATGAAGAAACGCTCAAAGTTTTAAAGTCGATGAGTCTTTCCGCGTATGAATTTGTGTTCGTCGATGACGGCTCGGCGGACAAAACGGCAGATATTTTGCGCAGTCTGTGCGAAAAGGACGACAGTGTGCATTTTGTGAGTTTTTCGCGCAACTTCGGCAAGGAAGCGGCTCTTTTTGCAGGACTTTGCAAGGCGAAAGGCGATTTTATTGCGGTGATGGATGCCGATTTGCAAGACCCGCCTTCACTTTTGCCGAAAATGCTGCTTGCGATTGAGACCGAAGGCTTTGACTGTGCGGCAACGCGGCGGGTAACGCGCAAAAACGAGCCTCCTGTGCGTTCGTTTTTTGCTAGATTGTTCTACAAAATTATGGGGAATTTAAGCGATATTCCTGTGATGGACGGCGCGCGTGATTTTAGATTGATGACGAGAAAATACAAAAACGCTGTGCTTTCGCTTGTGGAGCGCAATCGATTTACAAAAGGAATTTTTCCGTGGGTCGGCTTTAAAACAAAATGGTTTTCATACGAAAATATTGAGCGCGCGGCGGGCAAGACGAAATGGTCGTTCTGGAAGTTGTTTTTGTATTCGATTGACGGCATTATTGGTTTTTCTACGAAGCCTTTGGCTTTTTCGGCGGTGGCGGGCGTGCTTGCAATTTTTGTTTCCATCGTGCTTGTTGCGCTGATTGCAATCCGCCGCCTTGTGTTTGGCGACCCCGTGCAAGGCTGGGCGAGTACGGTCTGCATTATTGTGTTTTTGAGCGGCGTTCAACTGTCTTCGGCGGGAATTATCGGGCTGTATATTTCTAAAATCTACACGGAAGTCAAGCAACGTCCCATTTATATCGTGAAAGAGGAGAAATAAAAGATGGATACTCGTAACATTCAAAAGAAAGATTTTCTTTCAGCAGTATTAGGTTTTGCGCTTGTGTACGCATTTTTGGTGTATCTGAACGCAATTTTTCCAACTCAAAGCGATGACCTCGGAAAAAAAATTGAGGGCATCCAGCGCGCAATAAGGTCATATATGACTTGGAACGGCAGAATCGGCGAATTGATGCTTGTAACATTCGGCTCATATTTTGCTACTCTTCCTCTTTATTCGGTTGTAAATGCCTTTGTCGGCGCGGCTGTGATAACACTGCTTTTTGTTAATATTTTCGCTCGCTTGCCAAAAAACGATATGAAAGATATGGCTTGTTTTTCTGTCTTGTTCGCATTTATTATGTTTGACCCGATTTTTGCGTTCGGTTCGGTATTTTATTGGGCTGCGGGTAGCTTCAACTATTTGTGGGCATGGTTTTTCATTTTGCTCTGCATTACGCCTGTTCGCTTGTACTGGCATAATCAGAATTTTTTGAAGAGCGCAAGTTTCGCAATTCTTGTTCTGGGCATTCCCGTAGGTGTGGCTGCTGGCTGGTCAAGTGAATTTGGAATTGTGCTGATTTTGGCATGGGGTGCGTCAATTGTGTATGCAAAGACAAAAGGTATAAAACTTCCGCTCTGGTATTACACGACTTTTGCCGCATTTGTTATAGGATGGCTCATATTGTATGTCTGCCCGGGAGCAAGGCTTAGAGCAAGATACTTCAAAAACTATTGTTCGCTGATTGATTTACTGAAACTTGGACCTGTCAAATTGACAGAGAAAATTTTTAAGACATACGACATTTTCAACAAAAATCTCTATTATGAGCTGTTTTTTCTTGTGTCGCTTTTTCTTCTGCTTTCTGCAGTGCTTTACAAGCCCTCTTTAAAGAAGTTCGAGAAATCTATGCTTGCCATTTTTGTTATGCTGTATTGTATGCAATCTTTATCGAAATAGTGTTTTCTTGTGTCTGCAATTTTTGTCTGTATTCCAGCTTCTGTTGTCGCCAAGAAAGAAAATATGTTTTTATCCAAGCTGTTCGCCGCGATGTCCATCGTTCTCATATTGGAGCTGCTTTTTATTGGCGCAACGATTCAAGTGGGTGTTCCTCGCCGTTCTAATTTCCAATACACAATCTTAACAGCGTGCATGGTTTTGATAAATTTGGCATTCTGTTTTGAAACTCTCAAAAATAATGCGGTATCAAAAAGAATTCTTGCTGTTTGCTGTATGTCGCTTTCAATATTGTTTGCGCTTTTCGTGGGAATTGCGTGTATGAAAATGCATAAAAAATGGGAAAAAATGGAATTGTCTATTCAAGAGCAGAAAGCAAAAGGCTCTAAGGACATTGTTGTTGACAGATTGACTTTTGTCTCAAGTTATTGGAATTACGGCGATTGGGGAAATCCTGGAAACAACGCAAAAGTATGGCCGAATACACAGTATGCAGGATATTATGGAGCAGATACATTTATTGCTCAATAGTATCATAATTTAAAATTTTCCAGCAAAAAGCTACTGTTTGCTTTTTATAATTGCCAGTAGCTTTTTTTTGCAGGTTGTGAGAAGCGGCAGAATCTATGCAGAATTTTACGTATCCAAACAGCGTACAAAATAGGGGCGATGTTGTCATCGTGCGATTATCTGAAAGCACATACAATCCGAAAACGGAATAGAAATTTATCGCTCAAATTGATGCTACAAGAAGGAACTGGACAGTATCCTTCTTGCAGAAAATGATACGAATGTTCTTGCGTCTGCGTTTTTTTTCAGCGGACGCATTTTTGTCTTTTTGCGAAAAATGCAGAAAATCGGCATACTTTTTGTTCCCTGTTGTTTACTGGTTGTCACTCGGACACCTTTGTATTACACTTGAAAAAAACAAAATGCGAACACAAAGGAAGGTTTATGAAACGGCTTTTTGCGATTTTAAGTGCGATTATGCTTTTGGGGTGCGAATCCAAAACAGTAAAAAAAGACAATTACTTACGAATGGCGTGGTGGGGCGGCTCGGAGCGCAACGGACAAACCGCAAAAGCGGCAATCCTCTTTGAAAATGCGAACTCAGGCGTAAAAATCGAAACCGAAGCCGAAAAACGAGGCTCGTATGCCGAAAAAATCAATCTGCTTGCCGCCACGGGCACACTTCCCGACCTCGTGCAACTCTCTGCCGACTCGCTCGTGCATTGGGCAAAAGCGGGGCGGCTTGCCGATTTAACCCCGTTTGTACAAAATGGCGCGCTCTCGGTCTCGACAATGAGCCAAAATGCGCTTAATGCGGCGGGACTGAACGGCAAGATTTTCGGCATTTGCGTGGGCGAAAGCGTGCTTGGCGTGGCAGTGAATACGCAGATTCTTGCAAAAGCGGGCGTTGAAGTGCCTGAAAAATGGACGTGGCAGGATTTTGAGCGGATTGCCAAAACGGTCTTTACCCAAACGGGCGCAAAAACCAACCCGTTTTGGAACGACGCATCGGCAGTCTTTGAAACCTATGTGCGCGAAAACGGGGCGCGGCTTTTTGCGGCGGACGGCTCGGATTTAGGATTTTCGGGAACGGAAGAGGCGGAAGCATTTTTTTCGCTCGTGCTGCATCTTTCAAAATCGCTTGCAGTGCTTTCGGAGGACGAATCGGACGGTGCATTTGCGGCAGGAAAAGCGTGGAATGAGTTTGTGTGGCTAGACGAGTTTTTGGAAGCAGAGACTGGCGGTTACGCGCGCTTTTTGCCGTTGCCCAAAAAAACGAGCGCGGCAGAAGACGGCTCCGTGCTTTTCCCGTCGATTTTCTTTGCCGTTCCGCTTTCTGCTGAAAATCCCGCGCTGGCAATTCGGGCATTGCACTTTTTTATGAACGACGAATCTGCGCAGGAATTATTTTTTGCACATCGCGGCGTTCCGAGTATGCAAAAAGCGCGGGAGAACTCAAAAATACAATCCGAAAATGCGATTGCGGCGGCTTTTTTTGATTGTCCCGTTTTGGAAAGCGAAAACCAAACAGAGCGCGAAGTGCGGACATTGTTCAACGAAACGGTGCAAAACGTGCTTTCTGCCTCGCTGTCGGCGGTGGAAGGTGCGCGAGAATTCACGAGCAAAGCGCACATTGTGCTCGGAAAATAAAAGCACATTCGAGGGGAAAAAATGAAAATCTGGGCAGATTTTTTGAATTATGTCCGCTCAATGCAGGCGGGATTTTTTGCGGCGGTGTGCATTGTGGCAATGCTTTTGGTCGTGCTTTTTGCGGTGCTGAAACTCAAGCGCATTTCTGCGACAGCGGCAATCGTGTGCTCCAGTGTGCTGTGCGCATTGCTTGCTTTCCCGCTTGCGACGTCAGTCAATGCCTTTGTGGACGCAAAAATCGAAGCGACGGATTCGATGAGCCGCAGGACGCTTCTTGCTGAGCAAAAGCGAAAAAATGCCGAAATCGAATCGCTCAAAACCGAAATCGAACTGCTCAAAAGCGCGCAGCTTTCGATGCAAAGTATGAGCCGCATTTGCGAAGTTGCGCTTTTGGAAACCGCGCTCAAGCAAATTGACGTGCAAAAAGAGCTGTTGAACTCGCGGCGCGGCGCTGGGATTCTTGCCGACACGATTTTGGAAGAATCGCTGGTGATACAGACGCACGACGTGAACGCGAAGTTCGGCGTGGATATGCAAAAAGTGATGGTCAAAAAAGACGGCGATGCGCTCATTATTTCGGGGATAAAATCAACATATATCGGCAGCGACCGAAACATCACGAACCACGTTTTGAGCGAAATCCGAAAAATTGAATCAAAAGGCAGCGTTGTTACGACCACGATTTTTAATTCGCCGTCTGATAAAGAATTGGCGCGGCAAAAGGAAATTGCGGCGGAAAAAAACTTTCAGGAACGCCTTTCACGCGGGCTTGAAATGCAATTTATGGACGACGCGGTAGAAAAATTGGCGGAGAATTTTATCACGGCAATTCTTGCGCCGCTCAATGTGCGCCTTGAGTTTTCCCGCACAGAAAACGGCGAGGGCGTGCCCGTTTTGGAGTTTCTGAAAACCGAAATTGCACAAAAAAACGCCGCGCTTTCTTCTCTCGTCTCAGAATAATCGCCGGCAATGTGTCCGCGGGCGTTCGGCGAGGTAAAAAAAATGCCGCAGAAAGCACGGCAAGAAACGGGATAGAATCTACAACTCTTTTTTAATAAAGAAATGGGCTTTGATGAGGCGCACCCAAAAAACGATTTCCGCCACGCACGTTGCCGAAAACAGCACGATGCCTGCAATGCGCAGTATTTTTGCGTGATAAAATGCAAAACCAAAAATCCGTAAAACGTCCAGATTGCAGCGGGCGCGGCAAGAGCGACAGGCGGCAGGGCGAAGAACATAAAAAACACAATGAGAGTCAAAATCGAAAAACCGAACAACCCCACAATAAGCGATTTTAAGTCTTTTTTCCTGCCGTCAGTCATCTTTCTCTTGCCGTTTTTTCTACCTTAAATTTCTATTTCGCCCTCATACGAAAGCGTTGCCGCGCCTGTAAGATACACTGTCTCTCCCGTGTAATTCACGATAAGCTCGCCTCCGCGCACCTTCACCGTGATATTCTCGCCAAGCGGACAAAATCCCTGCAGCACCGCCGCAATCGCCGCCGCACACGCACCTGTTCCACACGCTGGCGTTTCTCCGTTTCCTCTTTCCCACGTTCGCATTTTCAGCTCGTTCGCACCAACCACGCGCACAAACTCCGTGTTTGTTCTGTTCGGGAACATCTCGTGATTTTCAAACAGCGGACCTTCGCTCTTCACAGGCTCTTTGTCCACGAACTTTGAGAAAATAACGCAGTGCGGATTTCCAACGGCAAGACTGGTAACGCTGTATTCCTTTCCGCCCACGTTCAACGGCACGCCCACAACGGCTTCTTTCGGCAGTTTTGCGTACAGGTCGGCGTTCTTCTTAAACGGAATCTCGTATTCATTGCCTGCCGCAAACGGATTGATTGCAACAGCCTTGAGCTTTGTCGGAATATTGCGGCTCTTGAACTTCGGCACTCCCATATCAACCTTGACAGAAGACACTTTGCCATTGAGTTTGTAGAGCACAAGCGTCTTCACGCCCGCTTCTGTTTCCACCGTAATCGTGGCGGTCGCGGCGGTCGGCTCGTGGCGGTCGGCAATGCCTGAAACATTGTTGTCGTACAGATATTTTCCCACGGCGCGAATTGCGTTTCCTGCCATGCGCCCCTCGCTTCCGTCAAGGTTGAAGAATCTCATCTTTGCGTCTGCCTTGTCGCTTTTGTAAATCACGACGAGAGAATCCGCGCCGATTCCGCCTCTGCGGTCGCACAAACGCACTGCAAGACCTGCGGGGTTTTTCACTTCCTGCTCAAACGCATTGATAACGATAAAGTCGTTGCCCGTCGCCTGCATTTTGGCAAACTTGATTTTCTCTTTGTGTTCGCGAAGCTGCTTGATGTCCACAAGCTCCACGTTCTCCGCGCTGTAGCGGCTTTTCAAGCAGTCCGCAATCGCGTTCGCCGTGTCGATAGCGGTCAAGCACGGAATATCGCGTTCAACGGCGTGGCGGCGAAGACGAACCGAGTCAGCGCGCGGATTTCGTCCCTTTGCCGAAGTTGAAATAACGTAATCGACTTTGCCAGAATCGAGCAGAGAAAGCAAGTTGTCGTTCGGATTTTCGTGGATTTTGTTCACGACCTGCACTTCCATACCAAAATCGCTGATGATTTTCGCTGTTCCCTCTGTCGCATAGAGCTTAAAGCCCATATCGTAGAACTTTCGCGCCAAATCGGGCACTTCGCCGTGGTCAGTCGTGCGAATGGTGAAAAGTACGCCGCCCGTTCGCTTCATCGAATATCCAGCCGCGACTAAGCCCTTGAAAATCGCTTCCTCGCGTGTTGCCGCAATGCCCAACACTTCGCCCGTCGATTTCATTTCAGGACCTAAATGCGTATCCACGTCCATCAATTTTTCAAAGCTGAACACAGGCACTTTCACCGCAAAATACGGCGGATTTCGGTACAGCCCCGTGCCAAAGCCCATATCGCGCACCTTTTCGCCGAGCATCGCACGAACCGCAAGCTCCACCATCGGAACTCCTGAAACCTTCGAGATATACGGCACGGTACGGCTTGAGCGCGGATTGACCTCGATGATGTAAAGGTCGTTGTTATAGATGAGATACTGAATGTTCACCAATCCTCGAGTGCCGAGCGCGAGGGCGAGTTCACGGCTTTGCTTGAGGATTTTCTCCCTCATAATGTCGTTCAAGTTCCACGCAGGATACACCGCAATAGAGTCTCCTGAGTGAATACCCGTTCTCTCAATGTGCTCCATAATGCCGGGGATAAGAATGTCCTCGCCGTCGCAAATCGCGTCAACCTCAAGCTCTACGCCCATCATATACTTGTCGATAAGCACAGGGTTTTCAATTTCCTGCGACAAAATGATTTTCATATATTCTTTCACGTCCGCTTCGTTGAACGCGATAATCATATTCTGTCCGCCCAAAACGTAGCTCGGACGGAGCAAAATCGGGTAGCCGATGCTTTGAGCCGCCTTGAGAGCCTCTTCTTCGGTAAAAACAGTAAGACCGCGAGGACGATTGATGTGCAACTTTTCGCACAAATCTTCAAATCGTTCGCGGTCTTCTGCAAGGTCAATAGCGTCGGCACTTGTTCCCAAGATTTTTATTCCCTTGTTGTCCAAGAACTTTGCGAGCTTTATCGCCGTCTGTCCGCCAAAAGCGACAACAACGCCAATCGGCTTTTCGGTATCAATCACGCCCATCACGTCTTCGGGAGTGAGCGGCTCAAAATAAAGGCGGTCAGATGTGTCGAAATCGGTCGAAACGGTTTCGGGGTTGTTGTTAATCGTAACCACGTCGTAGCCGAGCCGTTTCAATGCCCACACGCATTGCACGCTTGCATAGTCGAACTCGATGCCCTGCCCAATGCGGATAGGACCAGAGCCCAAAACGATAATCGTGCCTTTTTCGCTCTTTTTGCCTGCTTGAGCGCGCTCGACAAGGAAATTTTTTGCTTCATTTTCGCTGTCGTAGCTTGCGTAAAAATACGGAGTTTCTGCATTGAACTCGCCTGCACACGTGTCAACCATTTTGTAGCTTGGGTCAACGTGAAAAATCTTTTGCTGTGCCATCTTCTTATCTCCTGTTACCATAATACAAGTACGTTTGGATATTTTGGAATTATTGTGTCGCGCGTTATGAGCGTCATTTCTTCTAATTCAGATTGCGCAATTATCAAAAAAGTATGTGTGTCTAAAAGGTATTTCACATATACTCCTTGAAGCACTCTGGCGTTTCATCAAAATCATCTGCCATTGAAATTTGTCCTTTCCATTTTCCCAGTTGTCGAACAGGCTTTTTTTCGGTTTTCGTTTCTTTTTTGCGCTTGTTCAAAATCAAGTCCAAAAAGTGCGAAACAAAGTCAAAATCCTGCTCGTCAACCTGTCTGAGCTGCTCTTCCAAAGCGGCATACGTCATATTTCACCCCCATAATGCAAAAAAAATGCGGTCGGAAAAAACGCCGCCGCATAGTTATCTATAGAGAAAATCTGTATTTGCAATACAATCCTGAACGCACTTCATATTGCTCTTTACTATACCGTTTTGCGCACTTTTCGTCCATAGCCTTTTTGCCAAAATAAAAGCCGTCTCTGCGCAAAACAGAAACGGCTCGGAGTTACGCTATCGCTTTTTCATTTATTCTGCGCTTTCATCCTCGCTTTCTGTTTCTGCGGGAACGACATTTGCAGTGCTTTCTTCTGCTTCTTCGCTTGGTGCAGTCAGCTCCAAAATCAAATTACCGCCGTCAAGAGTTGGTGTGACGCTGTATTTTTTACCGTTGCTGAACACAATGCCGAATGTCTTGTAAAGAGGCGCACCGCCGCAAATTTTTTTCCAGCCGCCGAAATTCGGGTGATACACCGCCTCGATTTTGTCTGTGCCGTTGAATGTGCCGCCGCAGAGCGGATTCCACGCTTCTGATTTTTCTGAATAGCCGTAAACCAAAATGCGCTGGCTCTCATTTGCAGGATTTTCTCCGTCCACGCCAAAAAGACGTTCTCTGAGTTTTTTGGTTGGTTTTAACTTTGACGAATCAAAATCTTCGTCGATAATGCCGTAAATGCTTACCGAAAAGCCGTCGTCGCCAGTGCTGTTTACCACCGTGATATTGTCGTCGAATTTATCGTTCTTGTCGAACTCGGCGCGGCGAATGATAACCGCATTGTCTTTGTAGCTCATATCTTCTTCGGGATTTTCGGGAATAACATTCAGAACAAGCCACGATTTTTGGAACGCGAAATAATCCAAATAATCATCGCCTGCTGTAATTCGGTACGATTTGCCGTTTTGCGGAACTGCGGCAAAATATTTGTATTTGCGGTAATTTCGCCCGAATTTCTCAGAATCAAACTCCGTTGCACTGCACGGCGCGCCGAGCGTAATATCGCCGATTTCTTCCCATTTGCCGCCGTCTTTTTTGAGCGCGTAAATCTTGAGCGGAATTCCTTCCTCGGTGGTTTTGTTCATTACATCAAGATATTTGCGGCACGTTATGCCGTCCATTTTCCACAGCTGGAGTTTGTCCACCGCCACTACGCCTGCATTTTCCGCGTCGGGAAATTTAGGAAGTTCCGTTTTTGAAGCCGCGTTTAGCGTGAAAACCGCCGCAAACAGCATCACCCCTGCAATCATAGCCTTTTTCATAAAAAGCTC
>CALBGU010000089.1 GCA_937893155.1 uncultured Treponema sp.
TTTGCCGCCCTCCGTCTGTAAAAAATGCGAAAATGCGTCTTCCTTAGTCATACTTCTTTTTCACCTCTTCAAATGCAAGCCCTATCAACATCAACAAAACCGCAATAGCACAAAGACCTAAAACAATTAAGCATATCATCATTTGTTTCCCGTATGCTTCTATCTCTTTTTCCGCCGCTCTGCGAAAAGCGATTTTATTTACCTCTGTTTTTACCGTGCATTTATTAATCTCGTCGAGTACATAAAAATACCGCCTTTTCTCATACGTTACGACACAAAGCATTTTGTTTATGCGTTCTGTTTTGTCGTAATACATTGCGTCATAAGCAAGTGCGCCGTGATGATACCTTTCGATATGCTCTTTTCTTTCTTTTGCACGGTTCATTTGAAGTTGCCTTATTGCAGGATTACCGTGAGGAATCATCACAATAGCAAAGGTCGGAAACACAACGAAACACGCCAAAAGCAAAAGAAAAACCTTTCTCATTTCTCGCCCTCCATAATCGCCTCCACGGTATCGCCCCACGCTTCCCACTGCTCAACAAGCCGTTCATAATACAAAATCACCTCTGCATAATCTGCGACCGTTTCGATATGCGGCATAACTTCACGCTCTGGCTTCGGCGGCAAAACATACTCAACGCTTGCCGTTGTCTTGCACGAGGTTGTTATTGCGGTCAAGAACAGTATTGATAATGTCCACAATCTCATCATCGCTTTTCGCATTTTTTACCTCCCGTTTCAGCTCCCGATTACTTCGCTCAATCCGTGCCATTTCCGCCGCGTGCGTTGCAAGATACGCGCTGTTTCGCTTTTGCTTTTCTAGCTCCGCCTCTAGCTCTTTTATTTTTTTCCACGCTTCAAACAGTGATTTTGTCGAAATAAAACACGCACACACCGCAAATAACGCTATCCCGATTGCAATAAAAATACTCATTCTTTGCCTTCCTTAATACTTGCCGTAGACTTTGCGAATATTCACAAGGTCAATTATCAATTCGCGAACAACCGTATCGACGTATGAACGAAATGAATCCGATTGATAAAGCTCATTCCAGATGTATTTTTGAACGATAGCCCATATCGCATTTTGCTTCAGATGTATGTAGTAATCATTTGTATCTAAGTGATTGAACATACACAGATTCACGAACTCGTCAATCACTTTCTCCAACACAAAGCGCGTCCGCCATTCATCGAATTTCGGGTGTCTAGGAATTGCCGAAAATGTGCCGTTAATTGTCATCTGAATATGCTCAACTTGCCGGCGCAAAACCACCTGCTCTTTTTCTGCCGCCTCTTTACCGAGCATAATTTTGTCGGTCTTTACCGCCAGCATTCCGCTTTTAAGCATATACACCAAAAAAACCGCCGCCGCCGCAATTACAAGCGCAGTCCACGGCGCAGACGGGCTTCCAAGTGAATGAAAAAACTCTGCTACTGCTCTATCCATTTACTCACCGTCCCAAAAAAAACGATATAGCACCTGCGGCGTATAATCTTTCTTACGGCTTTTTCTTTTGCGCTCTGTTTTTTTGTCAAAAATAGGCTCACCCTTTTCAATCAAAGCAAATATCTTTTCTCTTACTTTGCGTTTTTGGCTTGCCGTCTTATAGCCGAGCTTTTGCGCTATCTGTGTTGCAGTAAGCCCTAACTCGCCCGCTTCTTGCAAGTAAATAATAATTTTCTTGTCTACCGTAAGACGCGAAACAGGCTTCAAGAAAAAGCACATTTGTGCATACTGCATTTCTTCTGGCGTGAAGTAATAGCGAAAAGTATGCCCGTATCGTCTTTTCTGCATTTTCTGCTCGTGTACAAACTTCATTAAAGCGTGATAAGGCACATCAAGAACTTTTGCCGCCTCTTTTACAAGTATAAGCTGTTGTTTATTATCTGTATCATTTGTCATATAAAGACCTCTACACATATAGGAAATGAGAAATGCCATTTCCTATAATGTGTAGGAGATACTTTTATGAATTGCGATGATGAGTTGACTGCGGAAGAAGCAGAGATTGTTATGGGTATGTTTTGGATTCTGACAAAGCCTGAAGAAGCCTACAAGATTGTAAAAAGACAAAGTGAGATTTTGGGCAATGATAAAACACTCGCATTGATGTTTGAAAAAAAACCGCCAAAACTTTTAAGAGCGTTAGGCAGTCTTTTACAATCATATTCAGATTGCGAGGAGGCAGAATGAATATTAACGATGTGGCAAAAAAGGCTTTTGCGTATGCGCGTCAAAGGCAAGTCAAGGAAGGAATTGAAAGCCCGTCTGACATTGTTGCAATGTGTCGGCACGCTTCTAGCGAGCTGTTTGAAGTGATTGACGCATATAAAAAGTGGCAAGCGAAAGCGTGTAGTCCTAATGTGTTTTTTGATAAAGACGTGAACAGCGCAAAAAGTGCATTTGCGGACGAGGTGGCAGATGTGATTATGTGCGGTTTGATTATGGCAAGTGCGCAAGGCGTGGACATTGAGGCGGCATTAGAGAAATGCCTAGAGAAAAACAGAAAGAGAGCGGAGGCGGGAGAATGAGAAAACTTCGAGTTGATGTGTTTGCTGTTGAGAAGCAGGCAGAAAAGACAATGACAACGAAAGAAGTTGCTGAGGCATTAGGGGTGTCGATTGAAACGGTTAGAAGCAACGGAAAAGCGTTGTTTCCGCACAAGGTTACAGAAAACGGCAAGCCGATTTTATGGACAGAGAGCGAAGCTAAAATGATTTTGGAAAAAATCAGAAGCAATAACGCAGGTTCTAAGGCAACCTCCAAAGGTGCTTTGGAGGGTATAACTTCCGATTTAACGCCAGCTTTAATGATAAAACAAGCAATGGAGCTTATGCAGAAAGGCTATGCGCTAGAGCTTGAACGCATAAAGGCGGAAAAAGAACGCATTGCAAGCGAAAGAGATAAGCTCGCGATTGAGCTAGACAGTGCGAAAGAATGGGCAAGTGTAAAGAGAATGGAAGCATTAAACCCGAAAATGCGCTTTTCGTGGCGAGCGTTGAAGCGTTACGCAATGGAAAACGGCTATAAAATGAAAGATGTTTTTGACCAAAACTATGGCACTGTAAAATCGTATCCGCGTGCAGTATGGGAAGCCGTCTATGGTGAGCAAATTGACGAAGCTCCGTGGCTAGAGTAAAGAGAGGGCAGAAAATGAGTAAGAAGACGTATAATTTGATTGTGGGGATTTTGGGCGGCGTGTCGGCTATTTTGACGGCGATTGTGTCGTATGTACAGCCCACGAACACGCCAGCGATTATTGCGGCGATTGGCATTGTGAACACGGCGGCGGTTGAAGTGTGCAGTCTTTTTCTTGACAAAGAAGCCGTGCTTTTAGAATCATTCGACGATTCGGAGCTTGATGAGGTGTAAGGAGGAGACAATGAATATCATTGATGAAGTGAAAGCAAAAGATGATGTGATGAGTGAAGAAAAGCAGAAAGATATTTTCTTTACGCTTCTTAACGGCAAAGATGTTACTGAAGAAATTGAAACTTCACGCGGTAAGTTTACAGTACGTTTTCCAAAACAGAAAGATTTAATCGCGATTGAGCGCAGAATTGCATTTATGCGCGGCGGGATTGCGGCTTCTTGTTTTTCAGAAAGCGCAAATTATGCTTTGGAAAAAGTCGCATATCTTGATATTTGCGTAATCGGCGGCGAGGCGTGGTTTGAAAAGCTCAAGCAGAATAATTCTTTTAGTTGGGGGGATATGCCAGATACGAACTTCGTTGATGAAGTTTTCGTGAAGGCGTGGACGTTTCGCGCAAAAGTACAAGAGGACTTTGTACGAGATGAAAGAAAAGCCGATACAACAGCTTCTGACGAATCAAACGTTTCTGAAGATGTGGGCAATGGTCTATTTTCGGGTGTTGCCGCGTCCGCTAAACGAGATTGACGACGACTTTTTGGATTTGTTCTTTAACTTTGCAAATACGTTTACGGAAGACAGCGTGCTGCAAGGATTTATCAAAGAGCAGAACGAAAAAGAACGGGCAATAAGTGATGATGTGCTTCAAGAGCTTGGATATTCAGATGAGTAGGTAAAATAGGAAGTGGATTTTCGGAACGAAATAAAAATAAGTCGTACACGAACAGAGCATAGGTGTTTTTTGTGTAGCCGAAAAATTCCTGTGGGATTTAGCGCAACAAAGCTAAAGGGCAAAAATATTGACGTGGACTTTTATAAAGAGTATTTGTGCAATACGTGCAATATACTTTTGCATAGATACACGATTGTCTTTGTTGATGATTGGACGGGTAATATTGACGGCGATTTGTTTGCGGAAGCTCTGGTGAAGTGTAATTGTGCCACGCCATTACAGCTACTTAATGCGCTTGACGAAATCGCAAAGTAGCAAGGACTGGAGTATGTTTGAAGATTGGGATATGTTGATTAAGTCGCACCAATACAGCCGCAAAGAGTTCAAAAACGGCACGTGGTTTTATTACTATGACAAGCACAATAATTTTGGAAGGATTACCCAGTGCAAAAGCAGTGCATTGACTTTTAAAATCAATAAAAACCTCTCCGAAAAAGACAAATGCAAGCAAGTAGAACAACAGGCGGTAGACTACATCAATAATGTTTGGCTCAAAGACTGGCAGAATACAACGCCGAATGACAAATCAATCTGCATGGAGTTAAGAAACAAGAAAGTTGTTTTTGAGGGAATAAGTTACAAGCATATCGGCACACAAGGGAAAAACAGCGCAGGCGGGAAAAAACAGAGAACCTTGTCGAATATGATACGACATCTTAGATACTTGCCTTGTGCTAAAGAAATGCTTGAATCTAGCGGGGTGTGGACACACGCGAGGTATGAAGAACTCAAAAAGCCTTATGTTGATAAAACTGGTAAAAAAGTTGTTGCAAATATCTATCAAACCATCACAGGAGAAACTCCGCAAGGCAGTAAAGAGGATTACGTTCAAGTTACAGTCTCAAAATTGAAATATTCAGATAATACATACGGAAACACTGTTTATATTTCGGTCGTTGGGATTGACAAGTCGGAATTAAAAAAAAGCACGGCATTAAGTCCGTGCTTGCAAAAGGAAAAGGACGGGATGAAAGTCATGAAACCAGTTCATTCTTTCGGTTCGGCCGCCACCTATTCAATTCCTTGTGGAGAGGGCGGGATGAAATCCATGAAATCAATTCACGCTTTCGGTCGGGCCGCCACCGATTCAGTCCACGCTTCAAATATACCGCACAATAACAACAATGTCAATAGAAGTATCAGCATTTCAATATCGGACATAACGGAGGGCAACAGATACGCAAAGTTCGAGCAGCTTGAAAAGTGCCTTGGTGGGGGCGTTCCTGAATATATCCCCGCTGACAATACACCGCGCTTAGGCACAATCAATATCAAAATCAAGGATTATTCGCGCGAGCGCATAGAAAAAGCGTTGCGCACTATGGCTATGAGTTTATCCGTACCGCTGAAAGCTGCAAAAGGTGAAATCTTTTTTTACAAGGCGCAGGAAGATTTAACGGATAAGTGGTGTATGTTCTTTTCTGAACTTGTACGCAATACTTATGATTATGTAACAGACTATTTAGACTTACCAAAGAAAACCGTAATGTCAAAATCTGACGTACTCACTCATAAAGGCAGGATTCTTTATAATCCGCAGACAGGCGAGCCGATAAAACAGGCGGACTGGGAGAAGTTTGTAGGAAATCTTGAAAAGTTTTTGAACCGCAATATTAAAGATGTCGAAAAGAAAATCATACTTGAATCAAAATCACTTTCAAAAATCCTCGACCGTATGTTGAAATACAACACTCTTGAAGCCGTAAAAAAAATACGGCTAGAAGGTTTGCAATATCACGGTAAATCTTTCGACTGGATAAGCGAAAATGTTAAGAATATGCAAAATGTTTTCGGCGAAAGTCTCACTCGGCAGGAACAGGCGCGAATTGAAGTAATGACACAATCGGCAGCGCAGGAAATAACAAACATAACCGATAAAATGCGCGGCAATATCAAACAGATTCTTATTGACGGCGTAAAAGGCAAAAGAAGCAAGGGGCAAGTCTCACAAGCACTGTTTGACAAAATGGTAGGTGATAACCGCGACTTTCAGAGAGTTGCTGACACAGAGATTCAGAACGCCTTTAATAATTCTTTTGTGCAGGAAGAGGTTTATAACACCGAAGAAGGCAATATGATGCAGGAATGTATTTTTGATAAATGT
>CALBGU010000090.1 GCA_937893155.1 uncultured Treponema sp.
AATGGCGATACAATCATCGTAATGATGATTTGCTTGCTTTGATTAAGAAATTGTACAAGAAAACTTATCTTGACCAATAAGTTTTTTATAACTTAACTAGTCAAGAACCTTAAATTATGTTGTCGTATCTGTAACGACGTTGTATCACAGAAATATTCAGGATTGTTCCTGTATACTTCAAAAAGGCGACCACAATTTTATAAAACACGAGTCTATTGTCGATTTTAAGAGAACTAAAATTATGTCGAGTATTGAAATTGCAAACGGTATTCTAAAAGGGCTGTTAATTCCAAAAGACAGTGTAAGAGATGATGTTTTGCAACGAATTATAGAAGCTGCTAAAAAATCTCGATATATCTCTGCTGAAATAAAGGCGATGTTAGTCTAAGACAAAAAAGAGAGTAGTTTTTTGTGCTACTCTCTTTTTGTTTTGCCTAATTATTCCGTGGTGTAAATCTCTGTCGTAGCCCAGTCTGTACCGTTGTCGAATCCGATACTTTCAAAACTGCAATCAGCGGTAACATAATTTTTCCCGCTCGTCGTT
Source organism: uncultured Treponema sp. (assembly GCA_937893155.1). Taxonomy (GTDB): domain Bacteria; phylum Spirochaetota; class Spirochaetia; order Treponematales; family Treponemataceae; genus Treponema_D. The sequence continues at coordinate 545 of CALBGU010000090.1, forward strand.
TCGTTATAGCTTGTAATAATAGCCCACGTTGTAGAACCTACAACGCACTTGTTTTTCTTATCGTAAAGTTCAAGATATGGAATCTTGCACACCTTTTCTGCGTCAACAATCGCGCTTGTAGTCGGCGCAAAGTTTTTTGCGCTCCAGTCGCTATTATCAATCTCAACGCCCTTTTTGGGAATAAAGCCCTTGAAAGAAGTCGAAACACTGACGCTCGTCGGGTCAATACTCACGGGGAGAAAATGCCCGATAACTTCGGCTTTCTGTGTCTGAACCTGCACGCGAAAAGACGCTTCAGAAACAAAACCGATGATTTTAGCGTCTGAACCGTCTGTTTTGCTTCCTGCACGAACAAAGCAGTCTTTTCCTTGAATAAGGCGGTCGCCTTTAAGATTGTAATCACTCATTTCTTTTTGCCTCCTTACACTTCAATCGTTGACGAATACACCTTGTTTGTTGCTGTGATAAACACAAAGTTGTTCGGAGCGCGAATGTATCTGTCAAATGTCAAATAGCATTTATCCCCGTCAAAGCGCACTTTTGCGTTCTGGAACAAAGAACCGTCGTCGGCTTTTGTAATCAAATCGGCTGCATACCATTCTCGAGATTTTGCAGTAAGAGCAGTAATAATAGAACTTTCTGACGGCGCGGCATTTGTTCCGATACGGCGGTTAAATGCCTTTCTAAAATCTCTGTCCATAAACAGCACACTACGCCACATAGAGCGTTCATTCTGAATAAGAAAATCACCTTGATATGTCGTAACACAACGAATACAAACAAGTTCTCCGTCATCGTTTTTGCCGAATGTAACAACACCGCCCGCAATGAGTTTGTTAAGCTCCGTGTCTTTGTACTCTCGCTCAAAAGAATTGACTTTAAGCGTTTTGTTTGTAAGCGGATTAGAAGAACTCATAGCGGCTTCCATACCTGCACACATACAAGCAACATACGCCGCAGAAACGTCTTCAGTCTTTCCTGTAACAATGTTTGAAACATTTGCGCCTGTAGTAACAAGCGAAGCAAAAGGACTATTCACGCCTTTTGCACGTGCAACAGCATTTTCGACGCTTACGCCTCTTGACATACCGAGCCAGCAAGTACGCTCTTTCTTTTTGCTTACCGCGCTCATATTCTCGCAATGGGTTTGCAGATACGTTTGCACAGTTTCGTCTGTTGTCATAGTAGCAATAATCTGAATATCGTGATTTTCCAATTCGTCAATCGCCGCACACCAATCATCATAGATACTTGTACCGTCTGAACCGCCTGAAAAGAAAGTCCAACTGTCATTGTTTTCAGGAACAGCGCGAGAAGAACCGAGAATCTCAACATCGCCGATATATGAAACACTTGCAAAAGCGTCAATCAAGGCTTGCAAATTGCTGTAAAAAACAGCTTCCGCAGTCTTTACGTTCACATTTGCCACGCTGTCAAGCTCTGCTGTTTTTGCGCTGTCTGAAGTATCAAACAAAGTGCAAGCATACACGCCCGTATCGTCAATTCTTTCTTTCAATGCAGAAAGTGTTTCGTAATCGTCAAAAGAGAAAACAAAAGAATCCGTTTCAACAGTTGCGCCTTCCGCGTCTGTTGCTGTCAAAGTCAAAGCGGTAGGAGTAACAGAAGCAACTGCATTAGCCGCCTCACCTGTGTACTCAAGAGAAAATGACTTTTTCTCAATATCATCAATTTCTGTCTGCTCACCTTTATAACTGACAAGTAACTTTTTTCCTGTTGTGCTGCCGTCGCGAAGCCAATACTTAATCTGATTTTGGTGCATACCATAATCAGAACTATAGAGCTTCAAAACGTCTGCATTACCTTTTTTCAAAGTGCTTTCTGCTCTTACACCATTGTTGATACGCATAGCAAAAACACTTTGCGGCACATAATCGCTAGAACCGCTAAAAGCCGCTCCGACCGCTTCCAAAAGTTGACCGCTCAACAACACTTCTTTTGCTTCTGCAACGTCCGAAAACTCATACAATTCTCTAGGCTTACCGCCTTTTGACACTCCGATAATACACAAATTCCCCTCTGACACACCCGTGCTAGAGCCTTGTGTATTGCGCCTTGAGTAAACACCCGGGATATAATGCTGTGAAGTCTGCCCTGCGCTTGTAAACTTTGCTGGTGAAACACCCATATTTCACACCTCCTTTAATTCCTTATTTTTCTGTTCCGTTCTGCCTGATAAATGGCTTCCCACTCCGAAGGAGTATGCGGCTTTTCCCTTGCATACTTTTTCTTCATAACGACCTTGTCGCCCTCTCTCCAGTTTGCAATCGCAACATACAAATGAATCGTGTACTTCTTTTCTTTCACGTCCTTTGTTGCCGTCGTTGCTGTTGCCGTTGCTTCATCTTTCTGAACATCTACTGTATCAGAAAGTGCCGCGGTGTCATTTTTCTTTGACATAGTTGTGAGCCTCCGTTTCAATTTCATTTATGTCAGTGTGTTCCGTATCAAGAACCAACTGTTCAATGCAATAATCTATATCAAGCGATATATGCGCACCTGTTAAATCAATGCCAAAATCATAATTGTGATTGTTGCTTCTATGACCGACAACCGTATGGTCAAGCAATTCAATATCAAAAAAGCCGAATCTCGCATCTAAAACGCGCGATAAATTCCCTGCCACAAAAAGCCGTAACTGTTCATACAGCTCATTCTTTAATTGCTCATTTTCCGCCCATATTTCAATACCAAGCGTATCTTTTCGCCGTATTCGCAAACAATAGCCATAGCACGCGCCTTGTTTTTCAATAGTTGCTTTTATCGCCTCAAGCGTTTCTTCATCAGCAACCGTGCAAAGCCCTTCTATTTCTTTTCCGTCTTCGTCGGTTTTCGTGATTTCATCAAAATCATCGCTATCAATGCCAACCGCCCTAAAATCAACGGCAAGAGAAGAAAGGTCGTCAGCTTTTCGGTCTTCTTGCGTGGAAACGACAACACACGGAAAAGAATCGCTTGCATTGAGATTATCATTCAACAGCAATTTTGCAAAAGGGTGTTCATTCGTAACCGCAACATTGAAGTTTGGATACATATTTGACAAATGCAACGTATCAAAATATTCGATAATTGCCGCTTTTATCGCTTGCTCTAAAATAAGCCCCCGATTCAAGTAATATTTCATTTACAACCTCTACACATATAGGAAATGCTTTTTTCTATCTGTAGGAAGGAAGCCTAGAAGTCTAGGAGAGTTCCCGCAACGTTTAGGATTATTCCCTTAATATCTAGGCAACCGCCCTAAATCTCTAGGAATGTTTCCTTAATCTCTAGGCAAAAAGCCTAAATGTCTAGGATTATTCCCTACACATTGCGCAATGTTTCCTAGAGCTTGAGGAAAAAAATCTTTATTTCCTATATTTTCAGAGGCGTTGAATTATGGAAGAACGAAAGAAAAATGACATTTACCGTGAAATCGGGGAGAGAGTGAAAAACTCACGGCTTGAATTAGTCCCTGTTAAACAGTCTACGGCGCGTATCGGCTACCTTGAGAGCAACAAGGCGAAAAAGAAAAACGGGCGGGAGATTTTCGGGGAGTGCCGCAGAGTTAAGGATAGTGAAAAATGGTGCAATCCGTATG
>CALBGU010000091.1 GCA_937893155.1 uncultured Treponema sp.
TGCTTCACGTTTCCGATGTGCAGTATCAGTCCGTCTATTTTCCGCTGTATGCCGCCATTTCGATTGTCGCCGTGTTCGCGGTCTGCGCGATTATCGAACTTGGGCGCAAAAAGATTTTCAGCGCAATTCTGCCGCGATAGAAGGTGTGCGTGGGCTGTCTGTACAATTCTGGGATTGAATGATAAAATTGAAAGGAAATTGCAATTTCGGAGGAATTATGATTACTAAGGTTTTATCTGTTGGCGGTTCAATCGTTGCGCCTGAAAAGCCAGATACGGCGTTTTTAACAGCGTTTTCGGCGATGGTCAAAGAATGGCTTGAAGCAGACAAGGAGCGCAGATTGATTCTCGTCGTTGGTGGAGGAGCTCCTGCGCGTATATATCAGACGGCGTGCCGCGAAGTGTTTGCAGGCGTGGAAAACAATGCGTGCGACTGGATTGGCATTATGGCAACACGACTCAATGCGCAGCTTGTCAAGGCGATTTTCGGCGATTTGTGCCGCGAAGATGTCGTAACAAATCCAAGTGAAGCAAATGTGTTCACGGGACGCATTTTGCTCGCGGCGGGGTGGAAGCCAGGATTTTCGACAGACAATGACGCGGTATTGCTCGCGGAAAAGTTCAACGCAGACACCGTCGTCAATCTGTCGAACATCGAGAAAGTATATACGGACGACCCGCGAAAGAATCCCGACGCAAAGCCGATTGACTCGATTTCTTGGGCGGATTTCTGCGCAATGGTGGGCGAGGAATGGGAGCCTGGCAAAAACTGTCCGTTCGACCCGATTGCGAGCAAGAAAGCGCGCGAGATGGGCTTAAAGGTCATTTGCGCAGGCGGCAAGAACATCGCGAATATCCGTGCAATCCTTGACGGCTCCGATTTCGTCGGCACAATCATCGGCTAACCGTCGAAGACGGCTTTGTAAGGTGCAGGCGGATTTGTAAGGCGTAGGCGGATTTGTAAGGCACAAACGGATTTGTAAGGCACAAACGGATTTGCAGGTACAATTTTACAAAAAAATCCCGTGGGTATTTTGCACGGGATTTTTCATCTTATTTCTGTTTCATCTTACACAAAAGAGTGTTCACGTTACGAGTGTTTCCCTTTCAAAACTGCGTTGAGCATATTCTCATACATCTTGAACAGCTCGGCAACAATCTCCTCCTCGCTCATCTTCGCGCTAAAGCCATACGCCTCCATAACAGCGCGGTCGTTCGCTCTGTGAGCCTTGCGCAAATCGGGGGGCATCAGCGTTTCGTCGTAGAGGTCTGCAAGAGATGAATTTGGATACTTTGCTCTAGCGTCAAGAATGTCTTGAGCAGTTTTTTCAATTTTCTTTTTCTTCTTATCAGTTGGATTGCACCAAGGAAATGTATTATATACGATTTCTTTGCTGTAGCGGTATCGCATTTCAAGTCTGCCGCACACCGCGCGCATCCAAGCCATGTGAACACTCGAAGTCAATACTCCAAAATGGTAAATTGTTGCAGTCGGTATAATCTGAACTTGTGTTGTTGGAATATTGTCAGGTGTAAGAAATCCTATTGGAATGTATCTTCGTCGTTCTGATGATACAACAGGAATGACAATAAAATCTGTATTAGGCTGGACTATTTGAGCCCAAATATATGGATTTTTTGCATAGCCTTGAGTTGTTTTTGCGTCAGAAGAAAGTCTGAAGTTTTTGACAGCTTCAACTCTTTCATATAAAACCTTGTTCGCTTTTACTTCCTTTGGAGTAATGCCGTTCAGCCAAAAACAAAAACGTTTTTTTCCCTTAATAAATTCTTCTGCCCCAATCAAAGGTCGAATCCATTTCGAGAGGTTTGGATATTTTTTCAATATCTCGTCTTTTTCTTTCTCTGTCAAAGAAAAGTTTTCGCCATCACGAGCCATATTTCCCATATTCATTTTAGGAACATCGCACAAAGTCTCCTTTCGAGCTTCCACATATATATTAGGAGCGTCGGTAAGATACGGACTGATATTTTTCACATTCTTTACTTTGCCGTCAGAAAAATAAAGAGATTTTTCTTTTCTATCAAATGTTGAAAATCCAACAATAACACAATGAACAGCTGCCATATGCACCTTGTCTGTTGTTTCATTTTCCCATTTGAATGTTTGATATGCAAAATTGATTTTCAACTTAAAATCGTTAAGAAGCACATTCCACAAAATTGGGACTTGAGAACCTTGCGTAATTGAATTCGTCGAAACAAAAGCTACTTCTCTTGTTGTTCCTTGAATAAGTTCTGCCGCTTTTTTGTACCAGCCGCACACATAATCTAAATCCTGCACATTTTTTATGTTGCCGAATAAATCCTGTATCTCTTTTTTCTTTTTGCCGTCGTACTCCATCATTCGAGCACCAACAAAAGGAGGATTTCCCATTATGTAATCATATTCAATTTTAGAACCGTCAACTTCTGTAATAAATCCAGAAAACAGCGACATCTCTTCTTTCGAGAGCAAACTTATTGAATCTGTTTCATCAATCGGTTTCAAAGTGTTCCAATCAATACGGAGTGCATTTCCCTCTACAATACTTGCAGCTGTTTCAAGCGGAAAGAGAGGCTTTTTTTCGCGCACAATCGCATTAACAAGCACGTTCACTTGGCTTTCGGCAATCCACAACGCCGTTTTCGCCACCGTTACCGCAAAATCGTTAATCTCGATGCCGTAAAACTGTGAAATATCGACTTTTGGCTGACCGCTCACGAACATTTCGCCCGTGTCTTTGGTCGCCTCCAGTGCCGCAATCTCCAACTTGGCAAGCGATAGATAACTTTCGGTGAGAAAATTGCCCGAACCGCACGCAGGGTCAAGAAACGTGAGCGATGCGATTTTGTCCTGAAAGAGCCGAAGGTTCTCTCTCCGCTCGTTCAAGCCTGTAATCTTCGTAATCGCCGCAAGTTCTGCCTTGAGGTCGTCGAGAAAAAGCGGGTCAATGACTTTGTGAATATTCTGAATACTCGTGTAATGCATTCCGCCCTTTCTGCGCGTTTCGGGGTTCAGCGTCGATTCAAACACCGCGCCGAAAATCGTCGGGCTGATTTCACTCCAATTAAACACCGCACAATCATTCACGATAACGTCAATAATTTCTTTCGTGAAATTCGGGATTTCAATATTCTCATCGTGAAACAAACCGCCATTAACATACGGAAAATCTTTTGTCGCCGTGTCGTATTTGTCGCGCTTTTCAAGCGGCGTGTCGAGAGCCTTAAACAAATCGATAAGCCCTTTGCGCACGTTCGGCAAGTTGAAAGACTTTAGATAATCCTCGAACGCCGTCCGCGTCGCAAAAAGCCCTGCGTCCTCGGCGTACAAACAAAAGACAATGCGCACGCACAAAATATTCAAACTGCGCAAACTGCTTTCATTCGGCTCGATATACTCGGGCAAAAGAGCCTCATAGAGCTTATCAACACGCTTCCCTGCCTCAATCGACAAATCCTCTTCGCGTCGGATATTCTCGTTATTTTCGTCAACCAAGAACTGAAATCGATAATATTCTTTTTCAAAATCCGCAAGCAAAACGCGCTCAAAGTCCTTTTCAGGCTCTTCCTTGTTCATATCGTGGATACGAAATTCGCGGAAATTGCTCACCACAATCCACCGCGCCTTTTTTTCGTATGGCAGATTGTCGTTGTATCGCTTCGCCTGCTCAAACGGCGTTAATTCAGTGCCGTCGCTTTGCATTTCTGCGCGGTCGAGGTCGATTTTTATACCTTTCTGTTCGATAATCGTCTTTGTTTCGGCAATATATCCGTCAATGTATTTTGTCGCGCCGATTTTCACACGTTCTTCAAAATCGATAACCTTTTCAGGCGCAACACACCCGCAAACGTTTCGCAAAAGCCCAATCCAAAACTTCTGTGAGTGCTGTTTTTCGTCGCCCTTGCCGTTCCATTCCGCCGCAAACACTCTCGCCTTTTCTTCAATTTCTGCCTGTCTTACCATAGCGGTATTTTAGCATAGTATTGCACAAAATAAAAGCAGCATTTTGGAGAGAGACCGTTTAGTGTACAGTATTGAGCAAGCCATCGCTACGCTAAAGAGTGAATTGAATGAAATTACTCTACAGAAGCATTTGCGCGAGAAATGCGGCGGAAGATGATTGCAAAACAGACGACGTGCGCCGCGAAGGTCATCGCCCACGAAATCGGGTAAGGCAGCTTTATCAGAAAGTAACTGACATTCTTTCAGAGCAGCAAAAGCTCCACCAGATAAGCGACGAGGCGTTCTCGGAAGATACTTTTGAAATCGACGAGGCGCGCTACAAGAAAATCCAGTCGGACATCACAAACCGAATTATGGAATTTCAGGAGCAGATTCTTTCGCTTGAAGTTCAGACAGGACTCGATTCGCTTGAAGAAATCGACAGCGGAATCAACGATGGAAGCGCGGGAGCAAAATAATTTCGACATTCTTCCAGAATCGGAGGAGCTTCGCCTAAGCCTGAATCTGCGGCTTTTCTTGGAAATAAAGAGCGCGGACATTTTGGCGGGCGAAAAGATTTTGTGGATAGAACGCATCGATTCGACTTTCGATTGATTCGAGACGTTTTATGAAAATATTTTAGGGATTCGGAAACAGAAATTTTCGAATCATAGTTCGTTGCCAAAACAGGAGGTTAATTATGGCAATCGCAGAACAATTCGCAGGGCTGAATATGGGGCAGCTAATCGGCGGACCGCTGAACGCGGCGGCAGATGCAAGCATTACCCTTGCGCGCGGCACAGCGAATTTCATCAACGAGGTCGGCTTTGACAGAAACGGCAAAATCCGCACCGCTTCGTTCGGCTTTTCGCGCAGGAGCTTGAACGACGACAAAACGAGCAATCTGGAATCGCTCAATGTTGACATTCCGCTTCTGGCTGTGGTTCCGATTCCCAATCTGCAAATTGACGAGGTGAATGTCATTTTTGATATGGAAGTCAAGCAGAGCGAGAAATCGGAAAAATCTCTCGATATGGGAGCGTCTCTTTCTGGCTCGCTGAATTTCGGTCTTTTCAAAGTGAGCATTACGGGAAGCGTGAGCGCGCACGAATCGAACACGCGAAGCAGCGACAATTCCGCAAAATATCATGTGGACGTGCGCGCGACAAACCACGGAACGCCCGAAGGATTGGCGCGCGTGCTTGATATGATTGCGGCAGGTCTCTCCCCTGCCCTCGTGGATTCAGAACTCCGCGACGAAAACGGCAAGGCTCTGCCCGAGTCGGCAAAGGCGAAGGCTGAAAAACTAAAGGCTTTGCGCACGGAAATCAGCGGGATTGAATCAAGGCGGGACGCGGCTCAGCGTATGCTCGACGACCATATCCAAATCTTAAGGACGATTGCAGGCGAGCAGCTCAATGTCTACAAAGCTCTTTCAGCGCAGTCGCTTCAGAAAGAAAATGTTGACAGAGATGCGGTTTCGGCGGCGTTCAGCGAAGTTGACACAAGCTGGAACGGATTTTTGTCGCGAATCGCAGACCAGATTCGGCTTGCCGCAGACAGCGACAAAAAAGGCGACGAGGCAGTCAGCTTGCTTTCGCTCAAAGCGTTTAAGGAAAACGGCGCAGAAGCCTACGGAAACAGCGAAGCAAAATACGCCGCGTTTGTTGCCGCTCAAGACAGAGCTTTGGAAAGCTGCATGAGCCTCAAAAAACTCGACGAGAGCCTTCTTTTGAAGCGCAGCGAGTACAACACGGCAATCGCGCAGGCGGCTTAATCTTAAAGGCGGCAGGCAATGGAAGAACGAAAAAATCCGGAACTTTCAGAAATCCGCTTTGTAAAGCTCGTTACGGTTGGAAGCGTGAACCCAAACAATCCGCTTTCCGAACAGTCGCGCGCCGCTCAGGCGGAACTGCTCAACCGATGCCTGTCTGACTATCCGAAAGGAAAGATTATCGGAAAAGACATCACGGTCGGTCGCTATTTGCTCGGCGAGCATGAGCTGACTATGGAAAAAATCACTTATCATGTGGGTTTCCCCAGAAAACCCGCATGGCTGGAGGAAAATTTATGAGATTTGAAGATTTAGTAACGATAGGAAATGCATGGAAACGAGATATTTCATGGAGTTTGGCAAGCGAAAAATTCGATAAAGACTTTGTGACGCGAGTTGTCGCAAAAATCAATCGAAATTTAGGCTGGACAAAAGGTTCCGGCAAAACCAGAGTATGCTTAGGCTGGCACAGACAGATTTTAGTAAGGCGCGGAAGAGAAATCCCCTCATACGAAACATTTATGTCCAATTTTGAAGGGAATACGGAAACAACTAAATGGATTCTCGAGTTCTTGGAAGGGAACAGAGATTTCAATGACAATATCGTCGGTAACAACGCCGATTATGCAAAAGATTTTGTCTGTGTTGTATGCATCGCAGAAGTCGCTCGAGGATACGGAATAAGCGAACTGCGAAAACTCGCTAATTTTCTTTATGGAATTTTGAAAGGAAAAAATCGCTGGAAGGAATTGAAAACCTACTATGTAGCTGCAAATTCCAGCAGAGAAGATGAAGATTATGTACCGATAGAATATGACATGGAAAATGAAAGCGATGAAGAAGAATTGGCTGAAATGACAGATGAAGAGTTTATCAGCATCATAAAAGAAGCGCAAGAAATTGCGGGAAATATGAAACAATCTTCCAATTCACGCTATTATCTCCGCCCTCGAAAGTAAATCGATTTGATTGCTGCTCCACAAAAATCTGGAGCAACGCTAAATCAATCGATGCACTTGGCTGAAAAATTGCGACTGCCGCAAACGCGCGCAAATGCGGCGGCGCAAAAATAGAATCGGGGCGGCAGACGGAATTTGA
>CALBGU010000092.1 GCA_937893155.1 uncultured Treponema sp.
GCCGTGCAGAAGGTAAGATTATCGAATCTCGCATTGACCAGGGGCGCGGTGTTGTGGCTTCTGTTGTGGTTCAGCGCGGTGTGTTGAAAGTGGGCGACCCGTTTGTTGCAGGTATTTACAGCGGACGTGTTCGCGCGATGTTCAACGACAAGGGGCAAAAGGTTACGGAAGCAACGCCGTCTATGCCTGTTGAGGTTCTCGGTATCGAAACAATGCCGAACGCTGGCGACCCGTTCCAAGTTACCGAAAGCGAAAAAGACGCGCGCGAGATTTCTGCAAAACGACAGGAACTCAAGCGATTTGAGGCGGCTAAGGCGGTTAAGAAAGTTTCTCTTGAAAACTTCAACGAAACTATCCGCACGAGCGAGATTAAAGAACTCAAGGTTATCATTAAAGCGGACTTGCAGGGTAGTGCAGAAGCTCTCAAGAGTTCTCTTGAAAAGCTCTCGACAAACGAGATTCGCCTTAACGTTATCCATTCATCAGCAGGCGCAATTAACGAAAGCGATGTTAGCCTTGCCGCAGCCGATGATAATGCTATTCTTATCGCGTTCAATGTTCGCCCGACTCCGAAAGCTAAGGCGTTGGCAGAGCAGGAAAAAGTTGAAATCCGAAAGTACAACATCATCTATAAGTGTGTTGAAGAAATTACCGCCGCAATGGAAGGTATGCTCCAGCCAGACACAAAAGAAGAAGTTACGGGTTCTGTCGAAGTTCGCGACACGTTCAAAGTGCCAAAAGTGGGCGTTATTGCGGGTTGTTACGTTACAGACGGTGTTGTCAAGAGAACAAGCAGCGTGAACCTTATTCGCGATGGCGTTGTCAAGTACACAGGCAAGATTACTTCTCTCAAGCGTTTCAAGGACGATGCAAAAGAAGTCAATGCTGGCTATGAGTGCGGTATTGGCTTGGAGAACTGGCAGGATATTCAGGTCGGCGATACATTGGAAGTCTTTGAGTATGTCGAAATTGCTCGTAAACTCGGAGATTCTATCGCTGAAGAAAAGGAAAAGGCTACTACAGAAGCGGCTGAAAGCGAAAAGGCGGAATAAATGGGACAATATCGATTGCTTCGTTTAGGAGAACAGATTCGCGGCGAAATCGCTAATATGATTCTGAAACAGCAGATAAAAGACCCCCGTGTATCGACGTTTATGACGATTGATAGGGTAGAGGTGTCTGGCGATTTGTCGTATGCGAAAGTGTATGTGTCGAGTTTTATGGACGACAATTCCACAAAGCGCGGCGCAGAAGGTTTGCAGAGTGCGGCTGGCTTTATTCAGTCTACGATTGCAAAGAAACTTTCTATTTATAAGTTCCCGAAACTCACTTTTATAGCGGATTACAGCTATAAAGAAGGGTTTGCGATGGTGGATAAGTTGAACAAACTGGAAGCGGAGGAAAATGCTCTCAGAAATGATGAGAACTAATCCGTCTGGTATCTTGCTGTATGCAAAACAGCAGGATATTACCAGTTTTACTTCGTTATGGGCGGTAAAACATGCTTTGCACACGACAAAAGTCGGACACACAGGGACTCTTGATTCCTTTGCGGACGGCTTGCTTGTCGTGCTGGTGGGCAAGTTGACCCGCCTTGTTCCTCATATAACGGCGTTTGATAAAACGTATGAGGGCGTTATTGCTTTTGGCGAAGAAACGGATACGCTTGACCCGACGGGCGATGTGATAAAAACGGCGCATTTGCCGACTGTTGAGGCTTTTACGGAAGCAATAGCGCATTTTACAGGCGACATAATGCAAGCCCCTCCGCTGTTTTCTGCAGTTCACATCGACGGCAAGAGAGCAAGCGATTTGGCTCTAAAAGGCGCGATTCAAGAAATCCCAAAAAGAAAAGTGCATATTTTTGAGCTTTCGGTAAAAGAGCTGAAAAGCGAAATCGTAGGCGGCAAAGAGTGCGTGAAATATGCGCATATATTTGTGTGTTGCTCTAAAGGCACTTATATTCGTTCTCTCGCGCGTGATATTGCGTATTATTGCAACAGTGTTTCGCATTTAATTGCGCTTCGGCGGTTATCTGTCGGACCGTTTGAGCTAAAAAATGCGGTTGGCTTTGAATATTTGAATGAATTTTCAATAAACAGTGCGGTAAATAAGATAAAACAAGCCGAAAAGACAGAAATCCAAGTGGATAAAGCAAAAATACAGATGTCTTTGCTTCCTGTTACGGAGAAAATTGCACAATTATGCGGCTTTACTCCTGTGTTTTTGACAAAAAAGGGTGCAGAGAAGTATATAAACGGCAATCGTCTTTTTACGAATGATTTTGAGAGCCTAGAAAAGACAAACGATACAGCTTCATTGGCAGTGTTCTATGATAATGCACAATTTGCGGGCGTTGTCGAGAGGGAGAACAGGGGCTTTAAATATGGCTTTGTCGTGCCGCCGAATGATTTTCCCGTGTTCAGTTGGAGCGATGTCGTTGAGGGAAGATTTCCGAAGTATTACAGAGAAAAAGGCACTGCTCTCACGATTGGCAGTTTTGACGGTCCGCATATCGGGCACGAGGCATTGTTTTATGATGTGCTTTCTCAAGAAAATCTTTTGCACGGAGTTGTTACTTTTTCGCGCTCGTTACGGGGGCTAAAAAGCGAAAATTATGCAGGCGATATAGTATCTTTGGGGCAAAAGCTGGAATTATGCAGAAAAAAGGGATTTAATTTTGCTATAGTGATTGACTTTTCTGCTGATTTTGGTAGAATGAGGGGGTACGATTTCTTTAAGTATTTGGTAGATTTCTGCGGCTTGCGCTTTCTTGCAGAGGGAAATGATTTTCACTGCGGTTATCGCGGAGAAAGCGGAATGACAGAGATTAAAGAAATTGGTGCGCAATTAGGTTTTGACACTTCCTTTTCACAATCAATTATGTATAAAGAGCAGCGAGTGAGTTCTTCTTTAATACGCGAATGTATATTAAAGCGGGATTTCTTGCCTGCAAAGATGATGCTGCAGCGGGATTTTAGCTATGATGCTTCGCTGTTGGATTGGGAAAAAGATGAATACAGAGCAAAACGGCGAAATGATTTGGTGTTACCGCCAAATGGTTCGTATAATGTACGCGTAATCTTGTCTGGGGACGAAGGCAATGAGCAGAAATCCCCTTATATATACCGTATGGCGATAGATGTAACGGATAGCGAAATAGTGCTTCACACTGAAGACGCTGAAAAGTTTCCGAAAAAGAAATCGGCACGATATATACAGACAATCATATTTGACAAGGAGTAAGTAAATGGCACTTACAAAAGAATCAAAGGCAGCACTCGTAAACAAGTTTGGTGCTAACGGTAGCGACACTGGTAACGTAAGAGTTCAGGTTGCTTTGATGACAGAGCGTATCAAGGAATTGACAGCGCATTGCAAGCAGTTCCCAAAAGATACAGGAGCTTCTCGCGGTTTGCTCAAGGTTATTGGTCAGCGCAGAAAGCTCTTGAAGTACTATCAGAGCCGCGACCTTGAAGGTTACCGCAATCTGATTAAAGAGCTTGGTTTGCGTCACTAAGAGTGTAATATGCAGTCTGCTGTTTTAATGCCGTTAGGATTATCAGCAGACTGTTTCCGTTTTTGGCGAATTGCGGGCGATTCCTGACCCCGTACCAAAAACGTAAAGAACTACAAAGAACTATAAGGGTTTTGGGTATGGTAGAACGAGTAACGTATAAAATAGGCGATGAAGAGCTTATTCTTGAAACTGGAAAGATTGGAAAGCAGGCTAATGGTTGTGTGTATGCACAGTTCGGCGGTTCTGCGGTTATTGCAACGGTCTGTGCTTCTTCTGAAGTGAAAGAGGGTATGGACTTTGTTCCTGTTACAGTCGATTATAATGAAAAATATTATGCTGCGGGAAAAATTCCTGGTGGCTTTATAAAGAGAGAGGGCAGACCGAAGGACAAGGAAATCCTTGTTTCTCGTCTTATTGACCGTCCGATGCGTCCTCTGTTTGAGCCGTCTTTTGGTCGTGAAATTCAGATTGTTCCGACTTGTGTTTCTACAGATGGCGTGAATCCTCCTGATATTCTTGCTGTTATTGCGGCAAGCTCTGCTGTTACCATAAGCGATATTCCTTTTCACGGACCTGTGGCGGCGTGTCGTGTGGCTTATGTGAACGGCGAATATGTTTTGAATCCAACGTATGAGCAGATTGAAAACTCTCAGCTTGAAATTGTTGTTGCAGGTACTGCGGACGGCTTTACGATGGTTGAGGGCGGTGCAAAAGAAGTATCTGAAGATGTAATGCTTGGTGCGCTTGCAAAGGCTCAAGAGTTCATCGCGACAATCTGTCATATTCAAGATGATTTGAGAGCAAAGGCTGGAAAAGAGAAATTGCCGCTTGCTCCGCTTGATGTTACCCTTGAAAATAAAGATGCAATTATTGCAGAAGCAACACCTTTGATGCAAACGGCTTGTTTCCGCGACGGAAAGCAGGCTCGTGGAGATGCAATCAAGGCGGTGAAGAAGCAGATTGCAGAGAAATACGCAGAGCAGCTTTCTGACGAAATGCAGAAAAAGCTCTTTGATGCGTGCATTGATGATATTCAGTACAACCTTTTGAGAAAGAGTATTCTTGAAAAGGGACTCCGCATTGACGGACGCAAATGCGATGAGATTCGCCCGATTACTTGTGAAATCAACGTGTTGCCACGTCCTCACGGAAGCGCATTGTTCACACGCGGTGAAACGCAGTCTTTGGCTGTTACAACGCTTGGTACAGCACTTGATGAGCAGGTGTATGACGACATTGAGGGCGATAGAAGAGAGAACTTCATTCTTCATTATAACTTCCCGCCATACAGCGTTGGCGAAGTTGGTCGCTTGGCAACAGGTCGCCGCGAAATTGGACACGGAAACCTTGCTCGCCGCTCACTTGCTCCGATGATTCCTTCTCGCGATGAGTTCCCGTATACAATCCGCGTTGTTTCTGAGATTATGGAGTCTAACGGCTCTTCTTCACAGGCTTCAACGTGCGGCGGTTGTTTGTCATTGCTCGCGGCTGGTGTTCCGATGAAGAAGATGGTTGCAGGTATTGCAATGGGTCTTATCACAGAGCCAGAGGGCGATAATCCTTACGGACATTATTCAATTCTTTCTGACATCTTGGGCGAAGAAGACCACCTTGGCGATATGGACTTTAAGGTTGCTGGTACAAAAGATGGTATCACAGGCTTCCAGATGGACATCAAAATTGCAGGTGTTACAACAGAGATAATGAAGAAAGCTCTTGAGCAGGCAAAGCAGGGTAGACTTCATATTTTGAGCATTATGGAAAAATGTATCAATAAGCCTCAGCCTATCAGTCAGTATGCTCCAAAGATTGAGACAATGAAGATTCCTGTTGACAAAATTGGTGCACTCATTGGACCAGGCGGAAAGAACGTGAAGGCTCTTTCAAGTCAGTACAATGTAACGATTAACACTGATGATGACGGAACGGTTACAATCTACGGCAGAACAGGAAAATCTGCTGATGAAGCAAAGATTGCGATTAAGGGCATTGTGGAAGACCCAGAGCCAGGCACGATTTACAACGGTACTGTAAAGCGCATTATGGATTTCGGCGCATTCGTTGAGATTTTGCCAGGAAAAGAGGGCTTGTGCCACATTTCTAAACTTTCACGAAAGAGAGTTGAGAAAGTTACTGATGTCTTGAAAGAAGGGCAGCAGATTCCTGTGAAGCTCTTGGAAGTGGACAAGATGGGAAGATTGAACCTTTCTTACATCGACGCTGTTGAAGAGCAGGAAAAGAAAAACAACTAATGGCTATTAACTCTATTGTATTGAACAATGGAGTTGTGCTGATAACTGAACCGATTGCTACGGCGAAAACTGTGGCAATCGGCTTTTATTTTTCTGTCGGTTCACGAAATGAAACGCAGAAAAATCGTGGCATAACTCATTTTGTGGAACATCTTTTATTCAAAGGCACAAAAACGCGCAGTTCGTTTGATATTTCTAAAACGTTTGACCGAATTGGCGGCTATTCAAATGCGTTTACGGAAAAAGAAGATATGTGTATTCATTGCACTGTGCCGTCTGTGCTCCGAAAATCCGATTCGTTGGTTGCGCTCGATGTTTTGTGCGATATGACTGAAAATTGCGTTTTTGATGAAGATGAAATCGAAAAAGAACGTGAAGTGGTAAAAAACGAGATACTTTCGATAGAAGATGATTTTGAGGAAAGTGCATACGAGGCTCTTGCGCGCGGATTGTGGAAAAAGCATAATCTTGGTAAATCGATTAGCGGCAGTGTGGACGAAGTTGACTCGATAAGTCGAGCGCAAATCGTGGATTTTTACAGGGGAAATATTGTTCACGGCGAATTGGTGGTATGTGTTGCGGGCAATTTTGACGAAGCGGCTTTTAGAAATCGACTTGAAAATCTTTCATCGCATACATCTATAAAAATCCCGCTGAAGCATTTTAGCGATAAGCCAACTTGGAAAGGCGGAAAAGCCTCGAAAAAATCAGACTTTTCGCAGCAGCAGCTTTTTGTTTTGCACGAGATACCGTTTCCGATTAGCGAGCGGGAATATTACGCGCTTGTTGTGCTCAATGCGATTTGGGGCGACACGATGAGCAGCAGGCTTTTTCAGTCGTTGCGCGAGAAATTTGCCTTGTGTTATACGGTGTATAGTTTTATCACGCTGTACGAGGATATTGGCTGTATTGGCTCGTATGTGTCGTGTGAAACGGCGAAAAGTGCGTATGAAGCCCTTGTAAAAGAGATTGCCAATCTAAAGGAGAATCCGCCGAGTGAAGATGAATTGATTGCGGCGAAAGAGCATTTGTGCGGTGAAGAAATTATGAATGATTCTGATATGGAAATGCACATAAAACGCTTGAATCGCAATTTTGTGCTGCATTTTCCCGAGCGGAATACTGATGAAACGATAGAAATTATCCGCAGTATTTCAAAAAATGAAGTGCAAGAACTGATAAACCGTGTGTTTGATGAAGAGAAATCGTTTTCATTTCTTTATGGCAAGAAAAAACACGGTTCATTTATTGCAATTTCGTAAGATTTTCCACATAATAGGCGAGTAAAGTATTGATTTTATGCCGAAATATTCACTTTTAGTTCCAGAAAATGCAAAATCAGAGCGATTAGACAAATTTATCGCTGAAAATATCGCCCAGATGAATCGCTCCAAGCTCAAAGCGGGGGCTGTCTCTCTCCTTGTAAACGGAAAGCCGCAGAAAATCGCGTATAAAGTGCGCCCGAACGATAAAATCGACTTCGATTGGCAAGACAACATACCGAGCAACATTGCGCCCGAAGAAATCCCCCTCGACATCATCTATGAAGACAACGATGTTACCGTCGTGAACAAAGCACAGGGCATGGTAACACACCCCGCGGCGGGAAATTGGACGGGAACACTGGTGAATGCGCTGCTGTTCCGCTGGGGACGAGGGCAGACCGCGGATTTACGCCCGGGAATCGTACACAGACTCGACAAAGACACCTCGGGCGTGATTATCACAGCGCGAAACAGACAGGCGGAAGAAATATTGCAAAAACAAATCCGTGCGCACAGCACCAAAAAAGAATATATCCTGATTGTTACAGGCGTTCCCGCAGTGAAAAGCGGCATCATAAAAACGCAGATTGTGCGCGACAGTGCAGACCGAAAACGTTTCAAGGCGGTTACCGACACGAGCGAGGGCAAAACGGCAGTCACCTATTACCGCTGCTTTGCCAGCTTCGGCGGATATTCGCTCATTCGCGTGCGATTGGGCACAGGCAGAACGCATCAAATCCGTGTGCATATGAAATACCTCGGATGCCCGATTTTAGGCGACAGTATTTACGGCAAACACGACAAAATCTTCCCAGATGCCACCCTTATGCTCCACGCCCGCAGACTGACCATAACACTTCCCAGCGGTGAAACACGGACATTCAGCGCACCTGTTCCGATTCGCTTTAAGCGCGTCCTCAAAACACTCCATTCACTGTAATATCGGAAAAACGCCGCGTCGTTGCGCCAGAGAGAAAACAAAAAGATTTACTTTTAGCATAAACTGCTGTATCCTTAAAAAAGATGTTCATTTAAGGAGTTCCTCTATGGACAATTTCACCTTTTATTCACCGACGTTTTTTGTATTTGGCAAAGATACAGAAACCCAAGCGGGCGCGTATGTCAAACAATTCGGCGGCACAAAAGTGCTTCTGCATTTCGGCGGCACGAGCGCAAAAAAATCGGGATTACTTGATAGAGTAGAGCAGTCGCTCAAAGACGCAGGGCTTTCGTTTGTGGAACTCGGCGGCGTAAAACCGAACCCGAGAAGTTCCCTTGTGTACGAAGGCATCGCGCTGTGCAAAAAAGAAGGCATCGATTTTATCCTTGCAGTCGGCGGCGGAAGCACGATTGATAGCGCAAAAGCGATTGCGGCGGGCGTGCTGTATGACGGCGATTTCTGGGATTTCTACTCAGGAAAGCGCGTGGAGAAGGCACTTCCCA
>CALBGU010000093.1 GCA_937893155.1 uncultured Treponema sp.
TGCTCTTTGTTTCAGGAATCTTCACTTTCTCAAACAAGTTAACTCTTTGAGTTGTTGTGCGAAGTTCCATAGAGAGCAATCTTACCTGCTCATCAAGCACACTCGCTTCAAGGTCTAAAGAAAGAGCCTTTTCCATACGGTCAGCAGCAAGGTCAATCCAAAGAGGCGTACTATACAAATCGTAATCCCCTCTGCTAAACTCCGCGCCTTCGTATACGGGAATGGTAACGCCAGCAATATTGCCAACGCCTTTCTTTATGTTGCGAACAGTAACCATATCGCTCTTGAAAGCATCTTTTTCGCCAAAAACACCTATCCACACTTGAAATTCTTCTTCCAAATGCTTTCGCTGTTCTCTGACGGCTTTTGCTTTCGCGTCAATGGTTCTGATTTCTGATTGAAGCTGCTGTTTCTTGAGAGTAAGCGTCGGAAGATAACGCTGATACATTTTCAGCGCATCTTTCTGAGCTTTCTGCTCATTTTTCGTCAGCTTAATTTTCGCCATTTATTCCCCTGCTCCGATTATTTAGGCCAGAACTCAGAAATAAGCTCAGTCTTGATACCTGTTTCATCTTTGTCGAAACACGTCGCCAAAATCTTCCAACCTTGGTCAAGTGCACCTTCAAGAGAAATATTGACAGACAAATCCATCATTTCTTTCTCAAAAAGTTCACCGTATTTCAACAACTTTTCGTCCCATTTACTCATCATAAAGCCCATAGACTTCTTTTCGAGCGTATCTTTATAAGAAGAATACAAACGAATCATAGCGTCCATAAGCGCGCGGTGGTCTTTACGAGTTTTTCCGTTAACGTTCTGCTTCAAACGAGAAAGAGAACCAAACGGCTCAATGCGTCCACCCTTGAGGTAGTACTGACCTTCTGTGATGTATCCCGTGTTATCAGGAACTGGGTGTGTAACATCGTCGCCAGGCATTGTTGTAACCGCAAGAACAGTTACAGAACCTGCACCATCAAAGTCAACAGCCTTTTCGTAGCGAGAAGCAAGCTGAGAATACAAATCTCCAGGATAACCGCGGTTAGAAGGAACTTGTTCCTGTGTAATAGCGATTTCCTTCATGCTATCTGCAAAGTTCGTCATATCGGTCAAAAGAACAAGAACGTCTTTTCCCTGCAATGCGAACTGCTCTGCAACTGCAAGCGACATATCAGGAATCTTGATACATTCTACCGTTGGGTCAGCCGCTGTATGAATGAACATAACAGTTTTGCTCAACGCTCCACCGTCTTCAAGCGTCTTCTTGAAATACAAGAAGTCATCATACTTCAAGCCCATACCGCCCAAAACGATAACATCTGCTTCAGCCTGCATAGCAATGCGAGCAAGAAGCTGGTTGTATGGTTCTCCAGAAATAGAGAAAATAGGCAACTTCTGAGAAACAACCAATGTATTGAACATATCAATCATCGGAATATTCGTGCGCATCATACGCTGTGCAAGAATACGCTTTGAAGGGTTTACAGAAGGTCCGCCGATTGGCTTCAAGTTTTCTGTCAAAGAAAGTCCGTTATCACGAGGCTCGCCTGAACCGTTGAAAATACGTCCCATCAAATCATCGCTGAATGAAACCTGCATTTCATGACCCAAGAAACGAATCTGGTCGCCTGTTGAAACACCACGTCCACCCGCAAAGACCTGCAATGAAACAATATTGCCGTCAATCTTGTTTACTTCCGCCAAAGACTTACCGAAACGAGTTGTGATTTCAGCAAGCTCGTTATATTTAACGCCTTCTGCACGGACAGTAATAACGCTACCGGTAATAGATTCAATTCTACTATAAACTTTGTTCATACCTATTCACCGTCCTTAAGAAGTCTCTCCGCTTTTGCAGAAAGTGAACCAGATTTTGAAGCATACAATTCATCAATCTCTTTTTCGAGTTTCTTGAACTCATCACTCTTAAACTCTGTGTAGTTCCAGTCAAGGAACTTCTGTCTAAGCTGATTGAAGTATGTACGAGCTTCGTCTTTATCAGACACTGCAAAGTCAGAACCTAAAATCTTGATAAGTTTATCAAGGTCATATCGCTGTCTTTCTACAGTTGCGTTCGCATCGATTGCATCAAAAGAGTTCTGCTGGAAATAAACAGCGTCAAGCATTTCTTCTTTCAGATACACGAGGTAATCATCAAGGCTTGTACCCTCTTCACCAACAACCTTCATCATAGAACCAACATCAACGCCCTGTCTCATTATGTCGCGACAGAATTGCACTTTGTCTTGTGCGATAACGCCACTGTATTTTGACCAAGAAATAAGCGGGTCAATAGCAGGATACTTACGAGCATCAGAACGAGCACGGCTCAAACCATGGAATGCACCAACAACCTTCAAAGTTGCTTGTGTAACAGGCTCTTCAAAGTTACCACCAGCAGGAGAAACCGTACCACCGATTGTAACAGAACCTTTTGTTCCGTCTGGCAAGCGAACTTGTCCAGCACGCTCATAGAATGCCGCAATGTAGCTTTCCAAATATGCAGGGAATGCCTCTTCTCCAGGAATCTCTTCCAAACGTCCAGACATTTCACGCATAGCCTGCGCCCAACGAGAAGTTGAGTCAGCCAACATCAAAACATTCAATCCCATCTGTCTGTAATATTCAGCCAAAGTAACAGCTGTATAAACAGATGCTTCACGAGAAGCAACAGGCATAGAAGATGTATTACAAATGATAATAGTTCTTTCCATCAAGCTCTTGCCAGTTTTTGGGTCTTTGAGCTCAGGGAACTCTGTCAATGTTTCAACAACTTCACCTGCACGTTCACCACAAGCAGCGATAATTACAATGTCAACATCTGCATATTTTGATGTTGTGTGCTGCAAAACAGTCTTTCCTGCACCGAACGGACCTGGAATACAATATGTACCGCCGCGAGCAACAGGGAAGAATGTATCAATAAGGCGAACCTTTGTAACCATTGTTTCATCTGGAGCAAGACGCTCTGCATAGCAATCAACAGCACGCTTTACAGGCCATCTAAACGCCATTGTAACATTTACATCTTTGCCCTTTTCATCTGTGATAACAGCAATAGTATCGTGAATTGTATACTCACCCTTTGCAACAACAGACTTTACTTTGTAATTACCAAGTAAATAGAAAGGAACAAAAATCTTATGTGTAAACGGTCCTTCAGGAACAGTTCCCACATATTCGCCGCGATGAACTACATCGCCGACTTTTGCAGTAGGAGTGAACTCCCACTTTTTCTCTGTATCAAGAGGCGGAACATACACACCTCTTTCAAGGAACCAACCAGCTTTTTCTGCAAGAAGCGGAAGTGGGTTCTGCAAACCATCATACACCTGACCCAAAAGTCCAGGTCCTAACTCTGCAGAAAGCAAATCTCCCGTAAACTCTACAGGGTCGCCAGCTTTGATTCCTTTTGTCATTTCATAAACCTGCATCTGTGCGGTGTTTCCGCGAATACGGATTACCTCACTTTTCAGGTCTGAACCTTCAACCTTAACGTAGCCTACTTCGTTCATGGAAATGTTTCCGTCAAATTCAACAGAAACCATATTACCATTGACTGCGACTACCTTTCCTTTCGTATCAGTCATTTAGATTCTCCCAGTATCTCATCATATAACATACGGTAGGCTGCCTTACCAGCTTCCTTATTAAACTTCTTCATGCGAGTAGCAAGTTTTAGCTTCAATCCGTACATAAAGACAGCATCACAAGAAAAACTATCTGACGGAGCTATATTATCTACTAATCGCACACGATATTCATTCAGAAACTGTTCTGCGCTAAGGGGGCTATCCATTCCAGTCGCAGTACGAGCCGCTTGCACTATATCAGGAGGAAATGCTACAGGCACTGTTCCCAAATTTTTCTTCATTCGCTCTGCTCTTATCTGTGCAAGAGCTAAGCGCAAACATCTCTCTTGATTATACCACTTATCCACAAAAGCAGAACCAGTAGACACCACCTCTCGCGGAGGCTCAAGAGAAAGTGAAGAAAGAATCTTCATACTCTTTTTGTCAAGAAAACGAGAACAGAGTTCCAAAAAGTATTGTTCTGTAACAGGCAGAGGAGTCGCATCATCACTGACCGCAAATGATGGAAGCTGTGCCATCAGGTAATACTGATTACTCACTAGTTGTTTCCTTTTTTATCCTCTGCAACGGCAGCTTTCATTATAGCCGTTACGCGCGGATTCAAATAAGCAGAGAATAATTCTGCAACAAAATCAGCTGAGAAATCATAGAATGCAGAACCATCTTTCATTCCAATTCTGAATCCTGAAGAAAGATTGTTATCGCTCTTCAGCTCCAGTCCCTTCGCAATCTCATCTTTAAGCGCAGCCTTTAATCCGCTTTCAAGCTCTTTGAGAGAAGCCTCTGGCAACAACACAGAAACATCTGCTGCATCTGTATTAGAAATCCAAGCCTTAATAGTTTCAGGCAAAAGCTTTGCAATTAAATCAGAAGAATAAGCCTTACCAACTTCATCTTCAACTATCGCAGAAAGTTCTTTTACAATACTATTGCGGAACTCAAGAATACCATTGCGGCTTGCCTGTGCTATTGCATCTTCGCCAGCCTTCTTCATTCGCTCTGTCTCTTTTTCAGCAGCTTTCTTAATCTCATCAGCCTCAGCTTTTGCATTTGAGATTATATCAGCAGCTTTTTTCTCTGCATCACTTATAATAGTGCGTGCAGATTCTTCGGCAGAAGCAACACCATCTTTCTTGATCTTATCGATCAATTCTTGTAACTGAACGTCCATTAGAACCTCTCGTACACAATTTATTGTTGCAAGTTTGCCAGTAATGCAAACATTACCTTACTATAACCTAACACAACTTTTTTTGATTTTCAACGATTATGAAAAAATATGCGATAAAATTGAGCAGATATTAGAACTCAAATCCATAATCAGTTCGTGCATAATACTCATCGCCAGCTTTTAGCACTGGTGATGGAAAATTTTTCTTGTTTGGTGAATCTGGTAAATTCTGCGTCTCCAGACAAATACCGTCATATTTGTGATAGACGATTCCTTCTTTTCCGATTTCACCCTCGATGAAATTTGCGGTATAAACCTGCATTCCACAAAGATTTGTGTCAACAGTCATCTTTCTGTTGTGTTTTTCATCGCGAAGACAGGCAACTCGCTTTAGCTGCTTATCATCTTCAAACACATAGCAATGGTCATAGCCCACGCCTGTTTTTTCAATATCACGTCCAATAGCTTTGAACATACCGAAATCAAAAGCAGTTCCGTCTGTTTCAATCATTTTTCCGGTTGGAATGAGCGCGTCGTCAACTTCAAGATACTTATCGCTTCTGATGGAAAGCTCTTGATTGAGAATACTACCATGACCTGCAAGATTAAAATAGGAATGGTTTGTAAGATTGATTATCGTGTCTTTGTCTGATTTTGCACGATACTCGCAAATGATTTTGTTATCTTCGGAGAGCGAGTATTTTACATATACGGCAAGATTTCCGGGCATTCCCTGCTCGCCGTCAGGGCTTAAGCGGTAAAATGTAACGCAATTTTCACCTAGCGTTGTATCCCACACTTGCTTTTCATAGCGGAAAAATCCGCCGTGCAAAAAGTTGTTGCCGTCATTTTTATCGAGCTTGAACGTTTCGCCGTTCAATTCAAATTCTGCATTACCGATTCTGTTTGCAAATCGTCCCACAAAAGAGCCGAAGCAACAATTTGAATCAATATATTTATTTAAGGTAGAATAGCCTAAAACGACATCATCAAAACCTTGATTGCATTTTTTGGGAAGTAAAATACTGGTAATTGTACAACCAAAGTCTGTAACTGAAAAAGACATTTTTCCATTAGAAATCGTATATACATATACTTCTTTTCCGTTAGACAACACGCCAAACAAGGCTTTTTTTATGCTAAAATTACTCATCACTTTAACCTACTATCATTATATAGCATTATCCCATTATTTTCAAAAATTTGCAAATATTTTTATGAAAAAAAATTATTAATACTTATTCAATAATAGCTTAAAAATGAGTTCAATATTAGATTTCAGGCGCTTGTGCATAGCCTCCATTTTCGTCATACGATTCAGAAGATTGCGAATATTGGGAATTATTATCATATCCGCTTGATTGCTGATTGAAAGATTTTCTCTCTTTATTTTCAAACTTCGTATAAGACGGTATGAACAGCAATTCCACATCTCCAATAGGACCGTTTCGCTGTTTTGCAACGATAAGTTTTGTGTCAAGAACGGGCGCTTCTTTTTCGTCTGCGGCAGTTTTTGCCCGTTCGCGATGAATAAACATAACAACGTCGGCATCTTGTTCAATCGAACCAGAACCTCGCAATTCCGACAAGTTTGGTTCTTGACCTTCCGCAGAACGAGCCACTTGGCAAAGGACAACAAGCGGAATCCCCAGTTCGCGAGCAAGTGCTTTCAAAGATTTTGAAATTTCTGAAATTTGCTCATAAATTGGTGCATCGGTATGTTCGCTTGTGATAAGCCCGATATAATCAATAAAAATAATGCGGACGCCGTAATTTGCTCTCATTCGGCGAGCCATAGCGCGAAGGTCCAGCAATTTCATATTCGGCGTATCCACGATATAGAGCGGAGAGCCGTAACAGCGCCCAGCGGCTTCTTGCAGGTGTTTGAAATCGTCGAGTTTCATCATACCGTTTCGGAGTTTTCCACCTGAAATGCGCGCTTCTTGGCACAATAAACGCTGCATAATTTGATTTGCCGACATTTCCAGTGAAAAAAATCCCGTTGGAATTTGTTCATCTATCGCAATGTGCTGCATCATTGACAATGCCATTGCCGTTTTTCCCATTGAGGGACGCGCGCCAATGATAATCAACTCGCTGTTTTGAAATCCGCTTGTCATCATATCCAAATCCACAAAACCCGATGTGATTCCTGTATATGCATTATGTGTTTTGTATCGGCTGTCTATCAAACTGATAAGCGAAGGAATTAAATCCTTCATCTGATAAATTGTTGTGGACTGATTATCGTCGTTTATCTTAAAAATTTTTTGTTCAGCATCGTCAAGAATTTGTTTGCTGTTGCTTTGGTCGTTATATGCGCTGAGTTTTATTTCGGCAGATACGCTGATGAGGTCGCGACGAATCGAAGCTTCTTTTACGATTCCTGCGTAATACTCAACATTTGCACTTGTTGGGACAAAATCTGTTAATGATGAAATATAGCCGCTTCCGCCCGCCTCATTGAGTTTTCCATTGGTGGTTAATTCGTTTACGACGGAAATTATGTCGCCGGTAATTCCTTTCATATAAAGAGCAACGAGCGCATCAAAAACGATTTGATTTTGACGATAATAAAAACGCTCTGGACGTAAAATTGCAATGACCGTCGGCATTGACGACCAATCAAGCAAAAGAGCGCCTAAAACAGCGCGTTCTGCTTCTTCGGAATTTGGTGGAACATTGTCTTTTAATTCAAGCGGCATAAAAACTCCCTTCTACAAAAAGAAAAACCTGAGTGCACCCGCCCCCAGGTTTTTATCCGGCTTATCACATAGCAAGATTATTTTGCTTCTTCAGCCTTTTCTTCTTTTGAAGCAGCAGAAGCCTTTTCAGTCTCGAGCTTTTCCTGGTCTTCCTTAGAAAGCTGTCCCTTTACAGTGACAGAAACTTCCGCAGTCTGAGTCTCGTACAAACGCACAGTAACGTGATATGTTCCTGTGCTCTTGATTGTCAAGCCTGGAATATCAATGCGCTTTCTTTCAATCTCATAACCATTCTTTGCAAAGAATTCTGCGAGAGTGAGGTTTGTAACAGCACCGTACAACTTGCCGTTTGAACCAGCCGGCATTGTAAGTTCCACAGAAAGAGCCTCAAGTTTTTCTTTCAAACTTGCGCTGTCCTTTCTCTTCTGCTCTTTGCGAGCCTCAATTTCAGCCTTTTTGCTCTCAAAATAAGCAACTGTCTCTGGGTTGAATGGAACAACAAGACCGCGTGGAAGCAAATAATTGCGATAATATCCGTTCGCAACAACCTTTACATCACCCATTTCACCAAGGTGTTTTACATCTTCGTTAAGAATAACTTTCATTTCAAGCTCCTCTTAAAATCTCAAGGGCGACGTCACCAGGAGTTGGATCGCCGCCTGTTCAAATAAAATAAAAAATTAGTCTGCCACGATTGGAAGCAAACAAATAGCGCGTGCTCTCTTGATTGCAAGTGCCAATTCGCGCTGATGCTTTGCGCAAGTGCCTGTAATGCGGCGTGGCAAAATCTTACCGCGCTCAGTTGTAAAGCGGCGAAGACCGTCTGAATCCTTGTAGTCAATCTTCACTTTGTTTGCGCAGAAGCGGCATACTTTCTTGCGGAAGAAAGTCTTTCCCTTGCCGCGACCATTGTTTTCATCACGTCCAGAATTCTCTGTCGTCTGTTCAACTGACTGGCTTTCAGCCTGCGTGTTTTCAACGATTGTTTCGTCTGACATTATATGTTCCTCAATAAAATCTGATAATACAAATTCGTCCTGCGCTTTGCGGACAAATTAGAACGGAATATCCATACCATCATCTTCGTATGGAATATCTTCTGGGAATGAAGAAGTGTCATTGTTCTGGAACGAAGAACCGCCGCTGAATCCCTGATTTTGTCCATAGTTCTGCTGCGGCTGATTGCCATAGCCAGAATTATTTTGCGGTCTGTTCTGATTGTATCCAGAAGAATTTCCATTTCCTCCGCGATTGCCATTACCGCCTCCGCAAAGCTGGAGATTGTCAACCATAACATATACACGGCTGTTTTTCTGTCCATCTTTTTCCCAGCGGTCTTGAACAAGGCTTCCCTGAATAGCGACCTGCTTACCTCTTACAAGATAAGGACGAAGCCCCTCTGCTGATTTTCCCAAAATAGTAAAATCAAAATAGCTGACTTCATCAACCCATTGGTCACCATTTTTGCGACGGCGGTTTATAGCTATAGCTGATTTTCCAATCGCAACACCGCTATTAGAATATCTAACTTCAATATCACGAACAAGATTACCAACAAGAACAACTGAATTTACATCTGCCATTCAAAACCTCTCAGTCGCAATAAACAAAAACTACTCTTCGTCGAGTTTGACGAAAAGATATTTCAAAATGTTGTTCTCAAGCTTGAAATCGCGGTCAATTTCGACCAATTTTGCAGGATTTGCCTTGACGGTGAACAAAACAAAGCGTCCACGATTGAGCTTTTTCACTTCGTAAGTGAGGTCACGGTCGCCATAAGGCTCTTCTTTCTCAATTACGACACCATACTTTGTCAAAATCGCACGAAGAGCGTCCTGACCAGCCTTGCACTTCTCATCTTCTGTTGAGAAGATTGTCATAAGTTCATACTTTCTCATGTTGTCTCCTTTCGGACAATTCGGAAACCACATACGCGGTTTCAAGGGATAGTGTTCAAAGTATCATAAAACCGCACGTTTTGTCAATCCTTTTTGAAAATGTGTATCATTTGCGTATTTTTATGGCGGTAATTTTTGTTACTGAGGTGGCGGCAAGTATATAGCGATGCTTCGGTTCAAAAAAGATTGCCGTATATTCTGCGGCAATCTTTTTCGTTTTAAAACGGAAGGTTTCTCAACTGTTACTCAAGCGAGCGGATTTTTTCGCGCAATTCAAGGATTCTTGACGGACTTACCGAAAGCTCGTCGATTCCCATATTCACGAATGTTTCAGTCATCTCGGTGTCTGCGCCTAGCTCTCCGCAAATGCCGACCCAACAGCCGTGCTTGTGCCCGTTGTCAATCGTCATCTTGATTGCCTTGAGCACAGCAGGGTGGTGCGGATTGTAGAAGTTTTCGAGCTTTGCATTCTGGCGGTCAATCGCAAGCGTGTATTGCGTGAGGTCGTTCGTTCCGATTGAGAAGAAATCCACTTCCTGCGCAAGCTCTTCGCTCATCAACACCGCGGCTGGCGTTTCAATCATAATGCCTTCTTCCACTTCGCCATACGGCACATTTTCCTTGTTGAGTGCGTTTCTCACGTCGGCTGAAATCTTCTTGATTTTCTGCACTTCGTCCACGCTGATAATCATCGGGTACATAATCGCGATGTTGCCGAATGCGCTTGCACGGTAAATAGCGCGGAGCTGTGTTTTGAACAATTCAGGTCGCTCAAGACAAATGCGGATTGCACGGAAGCCCATCGCAGGATTTTCCTCCGCATCGAGTTTGAAATAATCCGCCTGCTTGTCCGCTCCGATGTCGAGCGTGCGGATAATGACCTTTTTGCCCTTCATCTTGCGCGCCACGTTTTTATATGCCACGAACTGCTCTTCTTCCGTTGGATACGTTGAGCGACCGAGATAAAGGAATTCGCTGCGGAACAATCCGACACCCTCTGCATCGTTTTCGTTGGCTTTTTCCGCGTCGTCCACGTTGCCGATGTTCGCATAGAGCTTGATTTTCTTTCCGCTCTTCGTGATGGTCTCCTGCCCTTTGAGCGTCAAGAGCATTTCGCGTTTTTTGAGCTGCTCGGCGCGTTTTTCTTCCTTTTCTTTGAGCGTTTCTTCATCTGGCTCAATGATAAACTCGCCTGTGAAGCTGTCTACGATAGCCATTTTTCCGTCCCAATCTGCGTCGATGATAACGCCTGTAAGAGCAGGAATATTGATAGTGCGCGCCAAAATCGCGGTATGCGACTGTGCTGAGCCGTATTTTGTAACAAATGCAAGCAAATTGTTCTTGTCGAGTTGCACTGTTTCGGCAGGTGTTAATTCTTCGGCGACGATAATCTGAGGCTCGTGTGCGCTCACTTCGCTTGAACCGCCGCAAAGCACGGTAACCACGCGGCGAGCCACGTCTTTGATGTCGGCAGAGCGCGCACGCATATATTCATCGTCCATTTCTGCGAAAATCTTGGAAATCATCTCGCCTGCATTGAAAACAGCATATTCTGCATTTGCTTTATCGTTGCGGATTGCGTCAAGAACTGCGTCATTGAAGTCGTCATCAGCCAAAAGCATAGACTGCACGTCAAAAATATTCGCGGTTTCCTCGCCGATTTCTTCTTTTGTCTTGTGGAAAAGAGCCTGCAATTCCTGAATTGCGGTATCACGGGCGACGGCATAGCGTTTTTCTTCTGCGTCAGTGTCTGCGACTTCTCGTTTTTCGGTGTTAAAAACCGCCTTCTTCAAAATCCTGATTTTTCCAATGGCAATGCCCTTGAAAATGGATTTTCCATTATAACGTTTCATACAAAAATCCTCCGGTAATGCTATCTTTGTATAACGGATAAGTATAGCACGGAATTACGCAAAAGTGTTAAAAACTTTGTTTTTTTTAGACAGAAATAGTAAAAAAATGTCCGCTTTTTTATAAGTCATTTGCGTTTTATAAATTAAAAACAGATTTCGTTATTTTTCAAAAAATAATTTCCCGAATTTTTCAATATTGTGTTATAATTATTGATAATATTCTTTTTTTGAGGAGAACGATGTGAAAAAACAAAAATGTACGTTGCTTGCGATTTCTGTATCGATTTTGTGTACAGGTCTTTTTTCTTGCGACCAGAATAATTCGGTAAGCGACGGGCGGTATGCAGACGTTTTTGGCGCGCAGTGGGGCTGTCACGACCCAAAGTTGTTTCAAGACGATGACGGAACATATTATGTGTATTCAACGGGCTGGCAAGACGGTATTCAAATCCGAAAGAGTAACGATTTAGCGCATTGGAAAAAAATTGATACGTCTCCTCTCGCATCTGAATCGAAAAAATCAGATATTTACGGAAAAATGGTATGGGACGATGATTTTCTAAAATGGACTGGTTGTGCCACCAATGCAGGAGAATTATTCAACACCGATTACTATAAAACGTCGGTTAAGCCTGAATCTTGGGCGCCAACGGTCATTAAACAAGATGGAAAATATTATATGCTCCACGGCATTGTTTCCGATTGCCAAACCGTTCGCAACAAGCCGCACCGCGCAGGCTGTATCACTATGGCGATTTCAGATTCCCCTGAAGGACCATTTTTGCCGGCTCAACAATATAACAGAGAATTATATGCGCAATCAAGCCTTGTCCGCTGCGTGTGGAGCCGCACAAAAAATCAAAGTCCTTCCGAAATCGGCTATGAGGGCTGTTTTAATTCGTGCGATGAAAATTGGAACAGTGGTTTTGGAACGATTGACCCTGAATTTGTGGTGGATATAGCGACCGGAAAATTGTATATCGAAAAAATTGGTGATACTGATTGCTATGCAGTGACGTATGGTTCGTGGCTTGGCGGAATTGCATTGCTTTATGTTGATTCAAAAACACTGAAACCGGTGTGCACAACCGCAGGCGTTTCTTCTTTTGACGGACAATTTTACAATGTTGGTGATGCAATGAATGCCCCTGCAGACAGCATTAGTGGCAATCAAGGCGTAAAAATTGCGGGCGGTTTAGGTGCGGCTTATGAGGGTGCGCAGGTGATTTTTAACAGCGAAAACGGATTTTTTTACATTTTTGTTTCGATGGGAAATCTGTTTCACGAATATCGCGTTGGCGTGGGCAGAAGTCGCAAAATTACCGGTCCGTATCTAGATACTTCGGATAATGCAATGAGTTTTTCGTATACGAGCGATGCTGCAAAATACCATCTTTTTGGAGGAAAAATACTCGGGGCGTGGCAATTCGGGGAGGCAAGCGGCGATGAATACGGCTTTAGAAGTCCGGGGGGACAGAGCATTTTGCGCGATTTGAGCGGCAGAATTTTGCTTGCAAATCATACGCGAACAAATTATTTCCCGACTGGCAATTTTACGGTGCAAATTCATCAAATGTTTTTTAACGAAAATAATTGGCCTGTATTGAATATGAATGATTTTAACGGAGAAAATGCACATCTGGCGGCCCTTTCTAAGCGGGAAATTGCGGGAAAATATGCAGTAAATCTGACTCGCCGTGCGGCGCATACCGATTTTGTGGAAACTACGGACGGAAATACGCAGGAAGCCAATGCGGCGGACGGCAAAGAAAGTTTTTCGGTGATTGTAAAATTGGCAGCGAATGGAAAAATTGAGGGTGCGTACACAGGAACTTGGAGCACAGAAAATGGATTGATTTCTTTGACGGTTTTTCAGCAAAATGGCGATTTTCTTGGTAATTTTGACGGAATTGTGATGTATGCCACTGATAATGCGCGAAAAAATGGAAAAAAATCGGCAACGGTAACATTTTCTGCGCTTTGTTCTAGCGAAAGTGAAAAAGAAGGAGAATATATTTTTGGTAATAAAATGTAGAAATCATACAATTTTTTCGAAAGAGCAGAATATTTTTTTGAGCACACTCATTTTTATAGAAATGTCGTTGATGCTTTTAGCCTTGTTTATTTATTGACTAAAAAGCATTGTTTGAGATATTATAGGTTTTGCTATTCTAAAGAAAACGAATTTTGGAGACAAAAATGGGCATAGTTGGTGGAATCCTGCTTGTTGTATTTATTATTGTTTATCGGCTTTAAAACCGATATTTGCTAATTATCGGCTTTAGAACCGATAT
>CALBGU010000094.1 GCA_937893155.1 uncultured Treponema sp.
AATGTTTTTTTTGCTTGCGGAAATAGATTTCCGTGTCAAGCACGAGAATGACAGACAGATGTAGCAAGGGGCTTAAGCCCCTTGTTTCAACGCGATAGCGGCAGAAAAAAAATTGCCGCATCAAGTACGGCAATAACAGAGAGAAGCGCGGGAAACAGGGGGCGAAAAAAGTGCCCCCTGCCTCCTCGCTTACCAGTGCGAGAAGAAAACGCCAGCAAGCGGCGAAAGCACAATCATCACCAGCGAAAACGTAAAGGATTCAATGGAAATCAGTGTGGCGCGCTGTTCAGACGGAAATCGCTGCTGCAAAAGCGCGTTGGTGCGCACCTGCAAAGCGTCGTCTGCCAATGCCGCCACAAAGCCGCCGAACGTCATCACCGCGTACAATCCCGAATGCTCAAGCGCAATGCCGAGTGCAATCAGCGCAAACGAGAGCGCAAAAAGAGAGCGATACCGCATTTTGTGTGCAAGCAACACCGCTTTTGCGCCGATAACGCCGCCCGCCTGCATCGCCAAAAGCGCAAGCCCGAGCATCCAGTTTGGAATGTGCGCCATCGGTAATTTTGCCTGCAAAAAGAACAGCAACAAAATATCGAGCGCGCCGACTGCGGAGTTTGCAAACATAAAAGAGGCAATGCGCTTTTCGGTGCGCAAAAACGCAAAACTTTTGGCAAAACACCCGAGGATTTCTGGGGCAAGGTGCGTTTTTTCTTTTGGTGCTTCGAGTCGGATTTCGGTGAGTCCGCACAAAAAGAAGCCTTGCACGAGCGAAAAGAAAATGCCCGACGCATACGCTATTCTGTAGCCCAAAACGAGCGCAAGCCCCGCAGTCAGCGTAGATAATCCGTCGCACACGCGATAGATGACGAGTTGATTCGACGCATAGCGCTCAAACGAGCCTTCTTCGCCTGCGGATTTTAGCGAATCATACGCAAGCGCGTCGTCTGAGCCAGACATACAATTATAGTGCAACGCGCTAAACGCAATCGACACGCACACCAGCGCAAAATTGTTCGACGCAATCATTGCGATGTTTGCAATAATGCGCATAACGCACGAAATCAGCAGCGTCTTTTTGCGACCAACCACGTCCGCCAGCGCGCCTGAAGGGATTTCAAAAATAAGGCTCACGAGGTGAAATACCGTTTCGGCTGCCCCGATTTGTGCGAGCGAAAACCCGCGCGAAGAGAGAATTGCCACCCACGCGCCCGAGAGCGAGAGCGTCGAAAAGAGCGAAGACGCATACAGTCTTCGGATTTGTTTTTTTATGTTGAACATACCGTTCCCCTTAAATGTAAAGCGTAAAATGGATTCTGTTACGATAGATATGCTGTTTTTGACCGTCTGCCGCGTCGAATGTGTGGCTGGAATCTCTTTTTCTGCCCCCAAAACACAACGGCGCACGGTGCTAAAACGAATTCAGCACGGCAAAACAGTTGTTTTCACAAGCATATTTTTGCTAACAGGTGATAAAACAGATGATTGAAATGATAGGGGAACTATGCGATGAGTGGAAATTTTACGAAAAATCAAACAAAGACAATGCCCCTATCTACAGAATTGAGAGGCTTCCTTTTGCTGTTAATAATACAGGTGTTTTCCACATAATACGCCTATTATGTAAAGATTCACGCGTTTCGTCAAGAGATTTTTTTGTGCCGCTGTTGACACTTTAGTATAATTGCAATAAGATACAGAAAATTACGGCAAAGAGGTCGTAGATATTTTTTCTTGGCGAACGCTGTTTTGTAAAAAGCGCGCGGTCAAGAAGGAAAATCTACGGCCTCTTTTTGTTTTGGAGGCGGCACTTATGAACACACTTTATGAGCCAAAGTTTGAACACGACGCATGCGGAATCGGTGCGCTGGTGAATATCAACGGAGAGCAAACGCACACAATCGTCGATAACGCTCTTTCTATTGTGGAAAAGCTCGAACATCGCGCGGGCAAAGACGCTTCGGGCAAAACGGGCGACGGCGTCGGAATCCTGTTGCAAATCAGTCATTCGTTCTTCAGCGAAAAAGCGCGCGAGGGCGAAATCAGCTTGAACGGCACGGCTTGCACCGATTTGGGAGAGGAAAGAGATTACGGAATCGGTATGTTCTTTTTCCCGACGGAATGTGAGGGCGAAAAGAAACGCTTTGAAGACTGCTGCGCCTCTCAATCGCTTGAGATATTAGGCTGGCGAGCAGTGCCTGTGAAGCCTGAAGTGATTGGCGAGAAAGCGCGGGAGTGTATGCCGAGCATTCATCAATGTTTCATCGCCCGCCCCGCCGACTGCGCAAAGGGATTAGACTTCGACAGACGGCTTTACATTCTGCGCCGCCTCTTTGAAAACTCATCACATCACGCGACCTACGTCTGTTCGCTCTCAAGCCGCACCATCGTCTATAAAGGAATGTTCCTCGTCGGCGAATTGCGATTGTTCTATAGCGACCTCGAAAGCGCAGAATACAAAAGCGCGCTCGCCCTTGTGCATTCCCGTTTCTCGACGAACACGCAGCCGAGCTGGCAAAGGGCGCACCCGAACCGCTTTATTGCGCACAACGGCGAAATCAACACCATTCGCGGCAACGTCGATAGAATGTTAGCGCGCGAAGAGACCGTATTTTCCCCCGTCATCTCAAAAAGCGATATGCAAAAAATCCTCCCTGCCGTAGACGCGGCGGGAAGCGACAGCGCAATGCTAGATAATACGCTTGAGTTCCTTGTGATGAACGGGCTGCCGCTGCCGCTCGCCGTGATGATGTGTATTCCTGAGCCGTGGAAGCACGACGAAGAGATGAAGCAGAGCAAAAAGGATTTCTATCACTATTGGGCGACGATGATGGAAAGCTGGGACGGACCTGCGGCGATTTTGTTCAGCGACGGAGATGTTATCGGTGCGACGCTTGACCGCAACGGCTTGCGACCTAGCCGATACTACATCACGAAAGACGGCACGCTTATTCTTTCAAGCGAAGTCGGCGTTTTAGACATTGCCGAAGAGAACATCGCCGTAAAATCCCGCCTTATGCCCGGCAAGATTTTGCTTGTGGACACCGTGCAGAAAAAGATTATCAGCGACGAGGAATGCAAAGCGCAGTATGCAAGTGCGTACCCGTACGGCGAATGGCTTGATATGAACTTGATTCACCTTGGCGACCTCAAAATCCCGAATAAGAAAATCGCCGTTCACACCCTCGACGAGAGAAACATTCTCTATCGCGCGTTCGGCTGGAATTACGAGGACGTGAACGAGATGATTTTGCCGATGGCGTTGAACGGCGTTGAGCCGACTGCGAGTATGGGTGTCGATACGCCGCTTGCAGTGATGAGCGAAAAGCACCCGCCGCTGTTTTCGTACTTCAAGCAGCTCTTTGCGCAAGTTACGAACCCGCCGATTGACTCATTGCGCGAAAAAATCGTAACCGACACCACCGTTTACGTCGGCAAAGACGGCAACCTCCTCTCTCCTGAGGCGAAGAATTGCCGCGTGCTTGAGATAAACAACCCCATTCTCACAGGCACGGACTTGCTCAAAATCGCCGCGCTCAACGCAAACGGTTTTTCTGTCAAAACCATCTCGACCCTCGTCAGCATTGAAGAGCTAAAACGCAACGGGCTAAAAAGCGCACTCGACAACATCTTTTCCCAAATCGACGAAGAAGCGAAAAACGGCGTGAACATCGTGATTCTCTCCGACCGCGGCGTTGACCGCACTCACGCGGCTATTCCTGCATTGCTTGCCGTAAGCGCAGTGGAGCAGCACCTTATCCGCACCAAAAAACGAACCGCCGTTTCAGTGATTTTGGAGAGCGCAGAAGTTCGCGACGTACATCAAGCCGCTCTGTGCTTAGGCTATGGCGCGCGCGCGGTGAACCCGTATCTCGCACACGAGGCGATTGCCGAGATGATTGACCAAAAGCTCCTCGACAAAGATTATCACACCGCAATCGACGATTACAACAAAGCTATTCTCAACGGCATTGTCAAAATCGCCGCGAAGATGGGCATTTCCACGATACAATCGTATCAAAGCGCACAGATATTCGAAGCGGTCGGCATTGCGAAAGAAGTGATAGACACATATTTCACGAACACCGTGAGCCGCGTCGAAGGCATCACGCTCAAAGAAATCGAAGAAGATATGCTTTATCATCATTCAAAGGGGTTCGACCCGTCTGGATTGACCGTGAACGACCACCTCGACAGCGTAGGAAAGCACAAATTCCGCCGCGGAGAAGCCGCCGAAACGCACCTTTACAATCCCGAAACCATTGTCGCCCTGCAGCAAGCCACGCGAAACGGCGATTACAAGCGATTTAAGGAATACACCGCGCTTGTCGATTCCAACGAAGAGCCGCACACACTGCGCGCAATGCTCGATTTCGTCTTTGACTCTTCTGGCGGCGTGAATATCGACGAAGTGGAAAGCGTGGACGAGATTGTCAAGCGATTCAAAACGGGCGCGATGAGTTACGGCTCTATCAGCGAGGAAGCGCACAAGTGTATGGCGGAGGCGATGAACCATTTACACGGCAAATCGAACTCTGGCGAGGGCGGAGAGAAGCGCGAGCGGCTCGGCACGAAATACAACAGCGCGATAAAGCAAGTCGCGTCGGGACGTTTCGGCGTTACCGAAGAATATCTTTTGTCTGCAAAGGAAATACAAATCAAGATGGCGCAGGGTGCGAAGCCAGGCGAGGGCGGACATTTGCCGGGCAAGAAAGTCTATCCGTGGATTGCGCAGACACGATACGCGACTCCGGGCGTTTCCCTCATTTCTCCGCCGCCGCACCACGACATTTATTCTATCGAAGATTTAGCGCAGCTCATTTACGACCTCAAAAACGCCAACCGCGCCGCTCGTATCAGCGTAAAGCTGGTGAGCGAAGCGGGAGTAGGAACGATTGCGTCGGGAGTCGCAAAGGCAGGCGCGCAAGTCATCTTGATTTCAGGACACGACGGCGGCACGGGCGCGGCTCCGATTTCGTCGATACATCACGCAGGCTTGCCGTGGGAACTTGGCGTGGCGGAAACGCACCAAACGCTCCTTCAAAACGGCTTGCGCTCTCGTGTCATCATCGAAACCGACGGAAAATTGATGAGCGGGCGCGATGTCGTGATAGCAGCATTGCTCGGCGCGGAGGAATTCGGCTTTGCAACTGCTCCGCTCATCACGATGGGCTGTTCAATGATGAGAGTTTGTCAGCTCGACACCTGCCCGTTCGGAGTTGCGACGCAAAACGAAAAGCTGCGCTCTCGTTTCAGAGGAAAAGCGGAATACGTCGAAAACTTTATGCGCTTCATCGCCGAAGAAATGCGCGAGATTATGGCAAAACTCGGCGTGAGAAGCGTCGAAGAGCTGTGCGGACGAACAGATTTGCTCAAGCTCAAAGACAAGCAGGGCTTTAAGAGAGCCGCATTAGTTGATGTGAGCCGTCTTTTAGCCACCGCAGGCGAGCAAAGCGACGAGTGGAAAAAAGAGCGCACGCTATTCGATTTCAAACTTGAGCGCACAATCGACGAAAAAATATTGCTCCCGTGGTTTGAGAACCTCTCCCCCCAGCCCCCTCTCCTAGAAAGAGAGGGGGAAAGAAATCCACTTTTCTCCCCTCGCCTAGAAAGAGAGGGGGAGAGAAATCCACTTTTCTCCCCTCGCCTGCTAGGAGAGGGGTCGGGGGTGAGGTTAGAATCCACCGACCGCACAGTTGGCACGATTCTCGGCAGCGAAATCCAAAAACGCTACGGCGGCACACTCGAAGACGACACCTATACCGTAAACTTCACGGGCGGCGCGGGTCAGAGCTTCGGTGCGTTTATCCCGAAAGGCTTGACGCTGCGCATAACGGGCGATGCGAACGACGCATTCGGCAAAGGGCTTTCTGGCGGCAAACTCGTCTTGAAAAAGCCCGACACATTCTGCGGAAAAAGCGAAGAAAACATCATTGCAGGCAACGTTGCGCTTTTTGGTGCGACGAGCGGAAAGGCGTTCATCAACGGCGCGGCTGGCGAGCGGTTTTGCGTGCGAAATTCTGGCGCGAGCGTGGTGGCGGAAGGCTGCGGCGACCACGGTCTTGAGTATATGACGGGCGGCGTGGCGGTCATTCTCGGTCGCACGGGCAAAAATCTGTGCGCAGGAATGAGCGGCGGCGTTGCATATATCCTCGACGAAGCGCACGAGGTCTACAAACACTTAAATCACGAGCTGGTAACGATGTATTCTCTCGACGACACGGCGAGCGCGTTCAGCGATACGAGCGACGAAGCCGTGCTGAAAAGCCTCATCGAAGAGCATTACAAAGAAACGGCGAGCGAAGTCGCAAAACAGCTCCTCGACGACTGGCAGAGCGCGAAAACGAAGTTCAAGAAGATAATTCCGCGCGATTACCTTCGCATAAAGAGCGAAATCAGGGCGCAAAAGGCGGCGGGATTGAGCGAAGAAGACGCACTTTTGGCGGCGTTCAAAAAGGTTACGGCGTAAAAAAGGAGGAAAGAGATGGCTAAACCGACAGGATTTATGGATTTTAAGCGAAGAGAGAACGGCAACATCGCGCCCCTTTCTCGCATAACGAATTTCAAGGAATTTCACCCGCGGCTTGACGAAAACGCGCGCAAAGAGCAGGCGGCGAGATGTATGAACTGCGGCGTGCCGATGTGTCAGAGCGCGATTCGGCTTTCGGGTATGGTTACGGGCTGTCCGCTGCACAACTACATTCCCGAATGGAACGACGCGCTGTATAAAGGGCAATACGATATGGCGGCGTGGCGGCTTTTGAAAACGTCGAGCTTCCCTGAGTTCACGGGGCGCGTTTGTCCTGCGTTGTGCGAAAAGGCGTGCAACTGCGCGAACCCAATTTTCGACGACGGCGCGGTTACAATTCACGACAACGAACTTTTTATCATCGAGAGGGCGTTTTCGTCGGGCTATATGAAGCCTGAAATTCCGAAAGTGCGTTCAGGTAAGCGCGTCGCCGTCATCGGTTCAGGACCTGCGGGCTTGGCGTGCGCGGATTGGCTTAATCGCCGCGGACACAGCGTAACGGTGTACGAGAGGGAAGACAAAGCTGGCGGCTTGTTGATGTACGGCATTCCGAATATGAAGCTGGAAAAAAGCGTCATCGAGCGGCGCATAAATCTGATGAAAGCGGAAGGAGTCGAGTTCGTTTTCAATGCCGACGTGGGCAAGACGATTTCGAGCGAACACATCGTAAACAGCTTCGACGCAATCGCGCTGTGTTGCGGAGCGAAAAAGGCGAGGACACTCACGGCAAAAGGCATAAGCGAGGCAAAGCGCGGCGTGATGAATGCGGTTGACTTTCTCACCGCCGTAACAAAATGCGTTGTTGCCACTCAAAGCGCACTTTCTGCAATCGATGTAGAGCCGACGAACGAGCAAATCGCCGTTTCTCTCGAAAAAAACTACGGTCTTTCGCTCAAAGATAAACACGTCATCATCGTGGGCGGCGGCGACACGGGAAACGACTGCTGCGGCACGGCGATACGGCTAGGAGCGGCGAGCGTGAAGCAAATCGAGATGATGGCGAAGCCTCCAATCGACCGCTTGCCGACAAATCCGTTCCCCGAATGGCCGAAGACGCTCAAAGTTGACTACGGCGCGGAGGAATCCATTGCGAAATACGGCAGCGACCCGCGCATTTGGGAAACGACGGTGAAAGAGGTGTTCACTCAAGACGGGAATATCACGGGCGTTCGCACGGTTGAAGTCGAGTTCAAGACAATCGAGGGCAAGCGGACGCTTATCGAGCGGGCTGGCAGCGAGAAAGAGCTTCAATGCGATTTGCTGTTGATTGCGGCGGGCTTTGTGGGCTGCGAGGAGTACACGGCACGGGAGTTTGCGGTAGAGCTGAGCGAGCGCGGCGTTATCGCGAGCCACGACGGCTACAAAACTAGCCGCGAGAAAATCTTTAGCGCAGGCGATATGCGCCGCGGACAGTCTCTCGTTGTCTGGGCAATCAGCGAAGGCAGAGAATGCGCCAAAGAAATAGATACCTACCTTTTGCGCGCGTAAGATTTCGATGAAAACAAAAATTCGTGCATTGTTGTACGGATTTTTGTGCATATTTTTTTGGAAAGAATCTTTTAAATTCTGCAAAAAAAGTGCGCAACAGTTATTGACACATTCTTTTTGAATGGACTATTA
This sequence comes from uncultured Treponema sp., assembly GCA_937893155.1. Taxonomy (GTDB): domain Bacteria; phylum Spirochaetota; class Spirochaetia; order Treponematales; family Treponemataceae; genus Treponema_D. The sequence continues at coordinate 8,147 of CALBGU010000094.1, forward strand.
TATAAACGATTTGGAGCGATGGCAGAGTGGTCGAACGCGGCGGAGTCGAAATCCGTTATACCGCAAGGTATCGGGGGTTCAAATCCCTCTCGCTCCGATGTTGTATAATACATACAACATTTCCAAAAAAATAGCAAAAAAAAATAAAAGCTATTGACACTTTTTTTGAAATATCGTATTATACAAACACGTTGATTTGGAGCGATGGCAGAGTGGTCGAACGCGGCGGTCTTGAAAACCGTTATACCGCAAGGTATCGGGGGTTCAAATCCCTCTCGCTCCGTATGACGTGGAAGCGTGGTAGAGCGGTAATACAACGGATTGCTAATCCGTCACTTCCGTAAGGGGTGGGCAGGTTCAACTCCTGTCGCTTCCGTCAAGCCAATGATTTGGTTAATTGTTTTGAGATTGTAGCTCAGTTTTGGATAGAGCGCGTCCCTGCGGAGGACGAGGTCGCACGTTCGAATCGTGTCAGTCTCAGATAAGTCTGTCAAATATTTGGCAGACTTTTTTATTTCTCGCGCTGGAAAGTTGTCCGAGTGGTTTAAGGTCCACGCTTGGAAGGCGTGCATACCTGAAAGGGTATCCAGGGTTCGAATCCCTGACTTTCCGTTTTGAGTCCAAGTTCTAAGCAAGGTGCGTTTGCAAAACCCCGCCAGATTCGGAAGAAAGCAACGGTATGCAGATTGTGCCTGTGCCCTAGTAAACTTGGGCTCTTTTTTTGTCCGTTATATCTAAAAAAAATTATTCCAACACGAGTTGGCTCGGTTTAAAATACGGCGCAGAGGCTTGTTCGGCGGCTTTGTATGCGGCGGCGATATTTCTCATTCCCGCTTTTGAAAATGCCCGAAAGCCGCTGTGAAAAAGTGCAGGGAGCGAATACAATACGCCGTATTTTGAGCAGGCTTGTATTCCTTTTTGTGCCGCGATTGCCGCATCGTTTGCGTTTCCGACTTCAAGTTCCCAGTCCGAAAGATATTTGAATGCAATCGGCATTTCGGTTTTTTTGAGGGCTTCTTCGGCAATGCCCCGCGTGTAATACGCACCGAGCGCGCGCATAATGTCGAGTGCATCGCTGTTTTGCGAGAGCGCACGGTACGCCATACCCACCTGCCGCACCAGTCGCGCCTCAAACGCCGTGAGCAATTTTCGTGTCGGCACAAATTTGGGCGTTCGCGATTTGAGGGTAAGCGCAAGGGCTGTCGTTGCAATGTTGAGCAGATTTTCGGGCGAATCTCCTTCGCTTTTTTTCAGCATAGTAAGATAATAGGCGTGTTTTTGGATTTCCAGTTCGTTCATTTCGCCCACAGCGGCAAATTTTTCCAGAAATACGCCGTAATCATATTCGCGGCAAAACAATTTTTCGCGGATTTTTCGCTCGTAAAATTCCCGTAGCGCATCTGCATCGGTAATGTCTTCTTCCCTTGCGTTCGGAAAATCAGAGCTGCCGAGACAGCTGAAAATCTGATTCACCAACATTCTGCCCGGAATTTCTTCGCCATTTTCTATTCTTTGGAGCGTGGATACTGCGCAAAAATCGCTCGCGAGTTCCTCTTGCGTCATATTCAAACGCTCGCGCATTTCTCTTATCAACGCACCGATGTAAATGCCGTACATACGCCTATTTTACGCGCAAAAAAAATGAATTGCAAGTTTTTTTGTGATACAATAAAAGGAATGCAGGTGTACAAAATCGGTGCATTGTTGCGGCTTATCCGAACAGAAAAGAAAATCTCGCAAAGCGCGCTGTGCCGCGGCATTTGTTCCGTGCAAATGGTATCGCTCATAGAAAAAGAACGGCGCGTGGCTCATTGGAAGCTCGTCGATTTGCTTTACAGCAGGCTCGGCGAAGATACGCCGTTTGAACTTGCGGCGATGACGAAATCCCAATTTGAGCGGTACAATATTGAGTTTGAAATAAACAGTCTGGTTGCGATTGGCAATGCAGATATAAAAAAACTACTGGAAAAATACGCTGCCGCAGAAACAAAAATGACGAAATGGGAACAGCAGTTTTTTCAATTTTATTCCATTGTGTACGAAAACCGCGCTTTCAGTAAAAAGCAATGGGCATTGGACGAACTGACAAAAACGCTCAAAATGACCATTCCCGACTACGAACTTTCTGATTTGCTGCCTAAGCAAAAACTGCTTTCAAGTATGGAACTCATTATTTTGAACAATATTTCGCGCCTGTTGTATATGCTCGGAAACAAAAAAGACGGCTTGGCGCTTATGGAAAAACTCTACGGCTATACAAAACACAGCTGGCTTTCTGTGCAGGTAAGAGCAAGACTTCGCCCCGTGTTTCTTTTTAATCTTGCAAATTGGCTAGACGAAAAGCCTGAAGACTGGAAAGCCTCCCTTAAAAAAAGTGAAGAAGCATTTGAAATTTGCTTGAAACACGGAAATTTGGCATATTTTCCTCATCACTTGTTTATAAAGGGGTATTATTCTGCAAAACTAGGAAATATTCAGCACGGCAAAAAAATGATGATAGACGCATTAACGTGTATGTGGGCTATCGGAAAAGACGCATTTGCTAATAGAATCATTGATAAAATAAATCCAGAATTTAATTTTGATATTCCGCATTATGAAAAAATTCCATTACTCGATGAGTGGAAAGCATAAAAAAAAATCGATTTCCTCAAAATTCAACTATAATGCTGTGTAAACTTCTTTTTTCTTCGTTTATGATAACAACATCTTATAAATACGGAGGTACATAAATGAAGAAAATTACAACAGTTCTTCTCGCAACAGCAAGTCTGCTGCTTTTTTCAGCAACGGTTACAGGATGTTCTGATGTGATTTCTCCAGAAGAAGAACAGTCATCAGAAGAAACTGAAAGTTATGAGGAAACCCGCTCTGCAATGCCTGTTGAAGCAATAGACGGCACAGCCGAGGTTAGGGAAAAGCACGATACGGGAAAAACTGGTCGTGAATCATCAAAATCTAATCGCGGTAACAAAGGAAGCCGCGAAAGCCGCTCTGGACACAGCAAATCAAACAAATAATTTTTAAGGAGTTTTAAAAACAGAACAAAATAAAAAATTCAAAATTTACGTCAAACGCTATGGTGATGAATAAAAAAATGTGCCATAGTAATTTTACAAAACAATGATTCAGAGGTGTTTTTATGAAAATGATGAAAAAAATGATTGCGGTGGTAGTTGCGGCACTTGTGTCTGTGGCGGCTTTTGCAGAGGAATCGAATTGGTCGGACTATGTAGGAATCGGCGCAGCAGGTTTATTTTCAAATCTGAAAGTACACGATGACGGAAACCGTAAAAATATGGGCGGCGCGCTTGCACTCAATGGTTTAATGGTAAACCAGCTTTCAGGACTTTCGGTAAAAATAGATTTTGACATAGGTGGCGCAACAACAAAAGATGTTCCTGACGAAAACAGAGTTTCAGGACTTGCAGGAATGTTCGGCTTGGGGTTCGGCTATTCATTTATTCACAGCGAGGACACAGTTCTTGCCTTGTTCGCAAAAGCAGGCTACGATTATTACGCCTACAACGGCAAAAACGAAACGATACAGAACAACAAAAAACTTGATGAAGAATCAATAGAAATTACAGAGTTGGGACTCGGTGCAGACGTTACATTCGTAAAGCGGATTTCAAACAATATACATTTCTTTGCTTCCGTTGACGCACGATTCCCAGTCTTAGGCTCAGAAGACAGACGGTTTAGCGACAAAGATGCAGATGAGTCGTATTATACGGGCATTAACAGAAGCATAACGGGGAATATCAGCGTAACGCCATCGCTCGGCGTGATGTGGAAATTAAAATAGCAGCACAAATGCACCAAATGGAGAGAGGAGCAGTTTTTGCAAAGCTAAATATCGGGAACTCGAGTCCCGATATTTTTTTGTCCAGCGAAAGAATCGCCGCCGAACATCGCAATGCGAAGGTATTATAAAAGGAAAGCATATCTTCCGCAACACAGCCCCCGTTTTTTACGATTTTGGCTTTTGCGAAGTAACGTGAATAAACGATTCATATTTTCGCTGTTTTTGGTAAATGGAATAATTGCCGTTGAGCGCATACGACACCATACACGCCACGGAAAACAGAGGGAAATGCTCAAAGCCGAACGCTTCACAGCCCACAATAATGGGGGCAAAAAGCGTGTTGGTTGCGCTTCCAAAAACGGCGCAGTAGCCCAGCGCGGCGCAGAACGACGGCGGCAGATTGAACAGCGGTGCAATCACAAAGCCAAACGACGAGCCAATGCAGAACATCGGGGTGAGTTCTCCGCCCTGAAATCCCGCACCAAGCGTGAGCACGGTGAAAATCAATTTGAGAATCCAGTCGTATGCGTACACGGGACCGTTTCCAGAGTAGACCGCCTCGTTAATCGAAAGCCCCAAGCCCGAATAACGACCGCGGTGAATCAACAGCGAAAGCACGCTGACCAGTGCGCCCAAGGCAAAAATGCGCCACGAGGGATTGGGAAACAATCGATGAAACCATTTGTTTTTGCACTGCTCCAAAAGACGCGCAAAAAGCTGACCAACCAGCGAAAAACACACCGCCGCACCCGCAACGCGCAACACGGTCGGCAAGTCGTAAGCGCTCAATTCGGAGAACACGGCTTTTTCTTCGTGCAATCCCAAAAGGTGGTGCATTGCAAACGCCACGATAGACGAAATGCCAACGGGAATTATCGCCTCGTAAGCAATTCGCCCCGCGTACAGCACCTCCAGCGCGAAAAACACCGCCGCAAACGGAGTGCCAAACAACCCCGAAAACCCCGCCGCCATTCCGCAAAGCAAAAGCAATTTGCGCATTTTCATATCGCCTGAAATCTCGCCGAGATTAAAGCCCACGCTTGCGCCAATCTGCACCGCAACGCCTTCGCGCCCGCTCGACCCGCCAAAAAAATGCGTCAGCCACGTTGACAAAAACGCGAACGGCAAAAATCGGCGCGGCAAATAGCTGCTTTCGCCCGCGCCTGTTTCAAACACCAAGCCCATTCCGCGGTGGCATTGCCCGCCCCATTTGTGATACGCCTTGACGAGTAGCACGCCCGCCGGCGCAAGAAACGGCACGAGCAAAAAAAGGTGCTCGTTTCGGAACGACTCAATGAACAAAAGCCCTTTCCCGAACACAGAACAGATAATGCCTGTAACCGCGCCCGTCAGCACCGCCAAAAACAGCAGAAAATAATATTTTTTTACGGATAACCCAGACAGTGGACACCATATATTCATAAAAATGCTCCATGTCATTTCCCTCCTTAACCTTTTATTTACCAAATGAAACCACCGGCATTTTACCTTTTTCGAAAAATGATTGCGGTGTATTCATAATTGCATTAACTACTGTATGTAACCAATTATCTACAATTTCCATTTGCTTTTCCGTCTTAGGTATAAGTACAGATCGGTCTAATGCAGGTGGTTGAGTCAGGGAAGCCCCTGGCTTGTAATAAAGAATATTCATATAATAATTTTCCATATGTACAAAAGGGCATTCCCAGTCCTTCAGCACTATCTAGCCATCCTGTTTTTCTACGTGCAAGTATGCTTATCGTATTTTCCGGTTGAGGTGCATCTTTTAAGTTTTCAATCATTTCATTAATGGTTTTGCTGGATATTGTGGGTTGATCTCCTGCAGCAAATAAATAATAATTATCAGTATTCTCTTTTAATGCGGTTATGATTGACTGGGACAGACCCACGTCATTATCTTCATTATATACTATATTTACTTTATCTAATAAGTCATTGTCTTCAAGTATTTTGTATATTTCATCCCTAAAATGTCCCAGTACAATGGTAATATTTTCAACGTCTGATTCTAGGATGTTGTCAATTGTATGAATTAATATTTCCTTCTGGTCTATAGATCGGAAGAACGTCGTGTAGGGAAAGAGTG
>CALBGU010000095.1 GCA_937893155.1 uncultured Treponema sp.
TCGGCGAGCGCGGTCGTGAGGTTTTGGACTTTATCGAGCGCGATTTGGGCAAAGAGGGCTTGAAGCGGTCTGTTATCGTGGTGGCGACGGGCGACCAGCCTTCTATCTGTCGTCTTCGTGCGGCGTATGTTGCGACTGCGGTTGCTGAATATTTCCGCGACCAAGGCAAAGACGTTATGCTTATGATGGACAGCGTAACGCGATTTGCACACGCACAGCGCGAAATCGGGCTTGCAACGGGTGAGCCACCTGCACAGCGCGGATATCCGCCAAGTGTATTCGATTTGTTGCCGAAATTGCTTGAAAGACCAGGAACGAACCAAAAAGGCTCTATCACGGCATTGTATACCGTCCTTGTTGATGGCGATGATTTTGATGAGCCGATTACTGATAAGGTGCGCGGTACGGTGGATGGACATATTGTATTGAGCCGAACACTTGCCGAGCGGTATCATTACCCTGCTATCGACGTGTTGCGCAGTATCAGCCGTCTTTCTAAGAGAGTGAGCGGAAAGGAAACGCTCAAGGCGTGCGGTATCATTCGTCAGCTTATGGCGGCGTATGACGAAAACGCGGATATGATAAATGCGGGTGTGTATCAAAAAGGTAACAATCCGCTTATCGATGCGGCGATTGACAAGCATGAGGCGATTGAAGATTTCTTGAAACAAGAGGAGTTTGACCCGTGTCCGATAACTGATACGCTGAAACGGCTTTCAGAATTGAGCGGTATTGCAATTCCTGAAGAAGAGGCTTCTATTACGCCTGCTCTTGACCGAAAGACGACGGCGCAAATCGTTGCGGAGAACACGTTGGCTATCGGTTCTGCGGCAAAGGCGGCATTGAAATCAGCTTCAGAGGCGTTGAATAATTAGTAGATGAAGCAATTTTCTTTTTCCCTTGAAAAGATTTTAGACCTCAGAAAGTTCGAGAAAAAGCAGGCAGAAGCCGAGTTGGGCAAAGCGTTGTCAGAAGAAAAGCGCATTCAAGACCAGCTCGACGATATTGCCTCCGAGCGCGTTTCTACGAATAACGATAGCGACAGTGTTCACGATATTTTCAACTTAATGCGCAATCAGCAGTATTTGTCATTGTTGAAAATCCGTGAAGAGCAGTATTTGAATGACTTGGCGCAGGCGAAAATCGTTTCTGAGGGAAAGAGAAATGAGCTTATCGAGGCGATGAAGAAAGAAAAAGTTTTAACAAAGCTCAAAGAAGCGAAATTGCGCGAATATAATAAAAATCTCAACAAACAAGAAGACATTTCTAACGACGACGTTGTAACCGCGCGTTACGGCAGATAAATTTTTTCAAGAATCAATAACCGTTCTGATTATTGAGTAGGAAAATGGGGCAAAGCCGAGCGAAAACTATTTCGATACACTTTCGCACTATTCAGCTAATCTGTTTTTGGTCAAGGTAAAATACGATGAAACCACGGAAACTCACGAGTGCAGAATAGAAGACTTCTTGAAATAAGTTTTTGCATTCGCTTATTTTTAAGGGAAAAAATGGGACGGTTGTTCTGTTCCTTTTTTTGTGTGCAAAAAACAATGTATTCGTCACCTTTTTTCTGTGTGTGCGGTAATTGCGTATCAACAAAATAATTCTTTCTATTAGATACACTCGGAAATTGCTTCTATGTAGCGCTCTAATGCGATTCTTCCTTTTTCTGACAACTTGTTTAAGCAGTTAATTATGTGCCTGTCTTTCTTTGAAATAAGATTTTCTTCTCCTTGCCCCGTAACCAAATACTCAACACTTACGCCAATCGCTTTTGCCAGCCGTACAGCTACGTCTGCCGACGGCATTGAGCCTTGAGAACCGACGTAACTATCCATCGTGCTTTTGGTGATTCCTGCTTCTGCTGCAACTTCTTTGAATTGCTTGCCTGAAAATTCAATTTCTTCTCTCAATCTGGAACGAAAATCCATACTTAAAAATAACATAATTTAGTGCTTTTTTTTGAAAGAAAGTATATTATTATATATTTACAAGTCCTTACAGGTATGTTATTATATGCTTAATAAATTGATTTAGTTTATTTTTACGGATTGAACCTATTTTGAAGCGGTATGCGATTCTTTGCGGCAGCGCAAAAGAAGATTATGAGCAGACAAAGATTTCTCTAATGCACGAAAAGCTCCTTTCGAACGGTTGGGCGGAAAATGAGATTACGATTTTCCCGAACGGTGTGAATGAGTTGCTTTTAG
>CALBGU010000096.1 GCA_937893155.1 uncultured Treponema sp.
TTTAGGAGGCATATTCGCCTCAAGGAGTTCTTATATGATGAAGAAAAATTTATTGTTCGCTGTTTTGTCAGTTATGACATTTGTTGCTTATTTTGCATTGTCGTTATCGTGCGCTTCTCCAAAAGCGGTAGAAATAACTGATAACTATTTTTACACATACGAAACTCAAAATCTCGAAGAAAATTATGACCTCGAATTGTTGAGCGAGAAAAAATCGTTCTTCAAAGTTTACCGAGTTGTTTCGCGCGATGACAATTCCGTTTATTACACCATCTCAAAAAATGGAAGTTCAACACAAACAACAACATCGACCTCAGGATTTTCTGCTACTTCAGACGACGTTATCGGAGCTGCTTTACTGACTGAAGAAGACGCAATTAAAACTGTGGAATTTCTTTCTATGCTCGAATCTTCATACACAAAGAAACGTGCTTTGGACGCTGTTATTAACGATTTTACCATTATGCGACATGTAAATGAACAGATTTGGATTGAAGAAACCCGATATGCGTCAGGTGGTTCTACAGGACATTACGAAACTCGTTCAGTTCCAAAAATTACTTTTGAAATCCAGATGAAGACAAAAAATGGTGCTGACGGAATTCTTTGCTCTATCTACGGAGCAGATTATGTTTGCAAAATCGAACAGGTTATCGACTTAAAGAAATCTCTGTCAAAACATTTGCCTGAAAGAAGTGCAAAAAACAATGAAACAACAATAATTGATGCAACCTCTGAAAATGTAGAAGATTCAGAAGAAAGTGCCGAATAAAAAAATTTTTGCAGGGCTGTTGCTTTTGACGATTGCCGTCATTTTGTATGCAGCCTTGCACGATGTAACAAATCTATACATTTTCAGCAATTTCGGCAGTCAATCTATCGTTGTCGCGCTCGCAAATTTCCATTCCGTTTGCTTTGCGGCACTCAAGCGACTGCCGTTTTTTGCGCTCATCAAAAATTATGCGGTGGATTTTCTGTGGTTTTTGTCATTCATTTTGATTTTTACAGAAATTTTGCCTGTATCGTCCGCAAAAATACAATGCGCCATTTTAATTTTGATGGCGTGTTTCAGTGAATTTTCCCAGCTTTTCTTTTCGCAATTAGGCACGTTCGACATCGTTGATTTGGCGTTGTATATCATAATCGCGATTTCATTTTTTTGCACAAAAAAACGTATATGCGAATAAAATGCGGTTGTCTATTGAGAAAGATTGGATTTTCTAGTAATCTGTAGCTATGGCTTACGAAGTAACCGCGACAAGACGCCGCCCGCAAAAGTTTGACGATTTGGTCGGGCAGGAATTCGTTGCAAATACATTAAAAAATACCATAAAATCGGGCAGAATCGCCCACGCATATCTGTTTTCTGGTCCGCGCGGGTGCGGAAAAACCTCCTCCGCGCGCATTATGGCAAAAGCCTTGAACTGCGAAAAAGGACCAACCACCGAGCCGTGCGGAGAATGTACCGCGTGCCGTGAGATTGCAAAAAGTTCGTCGCTCGATGTGCGCGAAATAGACGGCGCGTCGAATACATCGGTCAACGATGTGCGAGAAATCAAAGACGAAGTGATTTTTCCGCCGCAATCAAGCCGCTACAAAATCTATATCATCGACGAAGTGCATATGCTTTCCACAAGCGCGTTCAATGCGCTTTTGAAGACCATCGAAGAGCCGCCGGAATACGTCATTTTTATCTTTGCGACAACCGAACTCCAAAAAGTCCCCGCGACAATCAAAAGCCGTTGTCAGCAATTCAATTTTCATTTGGTGCCGATTGAGCGACTGAAAAACCTTCTTGGTGAAGCCGCCGCAGAAATCGGGATAAAAGCCGACGACGAGGCGCTGTATTGGATTGCCAAAGAATCCACAGGCTCTGTTCGCGACGCATACACGCTGTTTGACCAAGTTGCCGCATTTTCCGACGGCGAAATCACCTACGACAAAATCCGCGACAAACTGGGATTGGTGGGCATTGAGCAACTGAACAGCATTTTTGAGTATTGCAGTGCTGGCGATGTGGAGAAAACGCTCATCGAGTTGGATTCCGCGCTCCAAAACGGCATTACGATAGAGCAGCTCATCACGAATGCGGCGCAGTATGTGCGTTCGCTGCTGCTTATCAGTGCGGGCGTGAAAAAAGAAGCGCTGCTCGGGCAAAGTGCCGACCGATACAGCGCAAAAGTGCTTGAGCAATGGGACAAAGTGCGCATAGAACGGGCGCTGTCGCTGTTTTTGTCGCTGTACCGCGATATTCGCTATTCGCTTTCGCCGCGCTACGAGCTTGATTTGGCATTCAGCCGCTTGTGCAATTTGAAGGACGCGGCAAGTTCGGGCGAAATCAAAATGGCGATTGAGGCGGCGCGAAAAGCGCTGATGAACGGAGCGGGAACACAGACCGTCCCCTCCCAGCCCCAGAGCGCACCAAAAGCAAATTTTGCACCGCAAAATCCTGCCGTGCCGCAATTTGCCGCACTCGCTCAGTTTCCTGCTCCCGAGCCGCCCAAACCGCAGCCGAGCGCGGCTCCTGCGCCGAAAATCCAAGCCGAGCGCGTGATGAGCGTGCCACAATTTTCGGCGGTGTCTTCAAAAGATTCGGATTCTATCGAGGACTTGAAAAAAAAAGTAATTGACGAACTCAAATACAGCGAAGTATTGGCGGCAGGCGCGCTTTCTGAAGTGCGCATTGAGCAGAACGGAAACAAAATCACCGCATTTGCGCCAAATCAATATCAGCTTATGCAGATGGACATTTACAAAACGGCGATTATCAGCGCGCTCAAAAAAGTGTCGGGCATAGAAAATCTTGAGTTTGAGTCCGCGGTAGAAAAAGAAGAAGAAAAAGAGAAAGTCGAAATTCCAAAAGCGGTGGAAATCATTCGCAGTGAATTTCGAGGAACAATCGTAGGAGGAAAAGTATGAATCCATTTGATATTTTAAAGAATGCAGACGCCATTCAGCAGCAGTTCAAGCAGATTCAGGAAGGTCTTGAGAACGTTTCTGCCACAGGCGTATCAGGCGGAAATCTAGTAAAGGTGACGATTAACGGAAAAATGGAAATCACGTCCGTTTTTTTGGACCCCATCGCCGTTGACCCGCGCGATATTCAGATGCTCCAAGATTTAATCGTGGCTGCACATCACGACGCAATGACCAAACTGCAAGACGAGTTGAGAGAGCATTACGGCTCTCTGCTTGGCGGAATGCCGGGAGCGGGAATGTGAACGCACTTGATGAAGTGGTGGAAAGTTTTTCTAGACTACCGGGCATCGGCAAAAAAAGTGCCGCCCGCATTGCAAACAGCCTTTTGAGTGCAGACAGCACTTTTATGCAACGATTTTCCGCCCAAATCGCCACGCTGCAAGAGCGCATTCGCCCGTGCACCATTTGCGGCGGCTGGACGGAAAGCGACCCGTGTCCCATCTGCGCCGACTCACTCCGCGACAGAAGCCTGATTTGCGTGGTAGAACAGCCGCAGGACGTGCAGACCATTGAAAGTTCGCATACATTTCGCGGGTTGTATCACGTTTTGGGCGGCGTGATTTCGCCCCTTGACGGCATTGGACCGTCGCAGTTGCGCATTGCAGAATTGCACCAGCGTGTTGCCTCAGGCGATGTAAAAGAAGTTATTATCGCCACGAATCCCACGGTTGACGGCGATACAACGGCGCTCTATATTCAAAAATCGCTTGAAGCAAGCAACGTGAAAATCACACGGCTGGCAAGCGGCATTCCCGCAGGCGGCGACCTTGAATATGTGGATAGATTGACACTTGACCGCAGTTTCCGCGGCAGAACAGCATTTTAGGATACACAGAATATTTTTTCTAGCATTGCCGTAGGTAATACGGCAATTTTTTTGTTGTCATTCCGAACTTGTTTCGGAATCTCTGACTTCTCGGCAGCCTTTTCAAGCCGTCGAAAGAACAGAACGTGTCAAAATCGGTCTTCAGCGCGCGTTTTTTGTGTGCAATACAACTGAAACACGCTGTTTTCTATTTTTTGCCTTCCACCTCGTCCAGCAGGGCTTCATACAGCGTGATGATGTCGTTATTTGTCTTTCTGAGCGTGGCGGCAATACGGCGCGCAATGCGAAGCGTTACCAGATAGCCAAAACGCGGCTCTTTTTCGCAGATTTTTTCGTAATTGTTGCCCGTAAGAACCCACGTTTTGCAGTCTTCAAGAGCGACGACAGACGCACTGCGCTTGTCGCTGTCGATAAGCGCAACCTCGCCAAAAAACACATTTTGCGCCGCCGAAAGATTTACAACGGCATATTTTTCGTCGCCCAACGTATTGCGCAAAACCTGCACAGCCCCCGATGCCAAAATATAAAGCGTGTCGCCCATATCGCCTTCGCGGATAATCGTTTCGCCCTTCTTGAACATCTTGACCGAAAGCAGTTCCGCCATTTTTTCCAAAATAAGCCTGTCTTCGCTGTTGCTTGGGTTCAAATCAGAAAATATTTCGATTTTAGAAAGTTTTTCCAGTTGATTGCTTTCAATCTGCATTTTTCTCCTCCTATTTCTCGCTCTCTTCATCGAACGTTTTTCTGCCCATTATGAACACGGCGCGGCTGTTCGGCTTAATGACGTAAGTCTCAGGCGGCGCAATAATCGGGTCGTTGCTTTTAAGCTGTTTGATTTTCTTCAGATTCGTAACGATTTTTTTGATGTCCGGCGTTTTCTGAGCCTCGCGCAAAGCCTCGGTGCGCCGCTGATGAAAATTGCCCGTATTCTCCAAAAGCCCGATAAGCACCGCATTCGTTTTTTGATTGTCGCGATACTCGCCATACGTTTTGCCGATGAACTGCGAAGGAATTTCCTCCATAAAAATCCCCGATTCGCTATCGCTCGACACCAACTCCGTGATAATCTGGCTCATTCCCACCCCGCTCGACGCAGAAACAATCAGTTTTCGCTCGTAATCGTTCGCAAGAATAATCTCGTCGCAATGTGCCATTTCAAGATGCCGCTTAAACTTCGAGTCGATGAGCTCGGCGGCAATGTACAAGTCAGGATTCAGATTCGTCATCGTAAGAACCGCAAGGACAGTCTTCGAGTCGGTTTCAAGCTGCGAGAGTTTTTGAGATTGGTCTGAAATAACAAGAGCGCGCTCGGCAAGTTCAATTTTAGCGCGTTTGAGCGTGGTTTCGTCAGAAAAATCGCCAGCAACATAATGGATTCCCTTAAAGCGAATATCGCCGCGCAGATTTTCCATACTTTCGCTCGGCGCTTCGTTAATCAAAACGATTTGGTCTGGCGTAAGGTCATCATTTGTTTCAAGCACGCTTTCAAGGATTTTTTCAAAATCGGTTTTATATCCGCAAATAACAAAATGGTGTGATAGATTCTTCAATTTAGCAAGCCCCTTGTCTTTTTTCATCTGCGCTTCCATAAAAACAGAAGCGATTTTTCCCGTGAGTGTCGAGAACACCGCAATACCAGAAATGAGGATTATGAACGAACACAATCGCCCTATGGGAGTTACAACGCAGATGTCGTAGTAGCCCGCAACAAATGCAATCAAAAAGTTCCAAAAGGAATCGCCCATTCCTTCCATCGAAACACCCGCTTCAAAACGGTAAACGATAATAATCATCGGCACCATTATGAACGGGAAAGCTAACACCGCATACGTCAGCGGATTGAAAAGTATCGATTTTATAAAGCGAAGCAATTTATATCGCTTTTTTGCATTTTTCTTGCTCATATTTTTTTATTATAATGCCACACAACGCACTTTTCAACGAATTCGCGCAGTTTTAGACAACCATTCTAAGCGGTATTTTTCCGCAAAAAAAGCAGCTTCCGAAACACGAAAGCTGCTTTTTGTTTGGTTCTCACCCATTTAGCGAGCGTATTCGATAATGCGTGTTTCACGAATCATCGTGAGTTTTATCCTGCCCGGATAGCGCAAATCAGTTTCGATTTGCTTGGCAATTTGCTTTGCCAACTCCTTAACCTCGCTGTCTCGGATTTTCTCATTGTTGACCAAAATCCGAAGTTCGCGACCAGCTTGGATTGCGTAGGCTTTTTCAACGCCGCTGAATTTTTCCGCCGTCTCTTCCAAATTCTCAAGACGCTTGATGTAATTATCCACCGTTTCGCGTCGTGCGCCCGGACGAGAAGCCGAAATTGCGTCCGCAATCTGCACCAAAACGGCTTCGATAGACTGCGGCTCAACATCGTTGTGATGTGCGGCAATCGCATTGATAACGTTTGCATCTTCGCCCATCTTTCTCGCCATTTCCGCGCCGACCTCTGCGTGATTCTGGTCGCTGTCGTTTTCTGCGCCCTTTCCAATATCGTGGAGCATTGCAGCACGCTTTGCCAATTCCCGATTCGCGCCGACCTCGCTCGCAAGCATTCCCGCAAGAAGAGCAACTTCCTTTGAGTGCGTCAAAACATTCTGACCGTAGCTCGTGCGGAAATAAAGTCGACCGATTGCGCGCACACCCTCTTGGCTCATATTGTGGATTCCGAGGTCGAACAACGCTTTTTCGCCTTCCTCGTAAATCTTCTGCTGCACCTCGCGAGTAACCTTCTGCACGATTTCCTCAATGCGCGCAGGGTGGATTCGCCCGTCGGTTACAAGCCGCTCAAGCGACTCCTTCGCGATTTCTTTTCGCACGGGGTCAAAACAACTGATAACCACCGCTTCCGGCGTATCATCAATGATGATATCAACACCCGTCAGCGTTTCAAGCGTGCGGATATTACGTCCCTCACGCCCGATAATGCGACCTTTCATCTCGTCAGACGGCAATGAAACCGTCGTAACCGTGATGTCGCTCGTGGTTTCCGTTGCAAGACGCTGAATCGTCGTTACAAGGATTTCCCGCGCCTTTTTCTCGGCATTGATTTGCGCATCTTGGTCAATTTTGTTCAACAACGCCTGCGCATCGTGCCGTGCGTCGTTTTCAAGATTCTTGATAATCAAGTTCTTCGCTTCTTGCTGCGTCAAACCCGAAATCCGCTCAAGCTCGCGCCGATACGTTTCTTCCTGCGCTGCGATTGCGCTTTCCTTTTTTGCCATTGCCGCTTCGCGATCGGCATATTCCTTTTCCTTTTGCTCGAACTCCAGAGTCATCTCTTGGCTTCGCTTGTCCAAAAGTTCCTCTTTCTTGCTCACGCGGCTTTCGTAGCGTTGCAACTCAGTCCTGCGTTCACGGCTTTCGCGCTCCTGCTGGTTCCGTTCCCGAATGAGTTCATCTTTCGCTTCTAGTATAATCTCTTTTTTCTGAGCTTCTGCTTCTTTTACTGCATCCTGCTTTACACGTTCTGCTTTTTGTTCTGCTGCAGAGAGTTGAAATCTGGCATACAGCCAGCGAATAGTCCATCCAAGAACGATTCCCACCACAGGGAGCGCAACATACAATACATATTGCATAGATTCTGCTCCTGCATAGAAAATTGTTCAATATAATACTACCTTATCGCGCGATGATTGTCAAACGCAATTTTTTTATATTTCCTTAAAAATCAGTGTTGAATAATGTTTCAAAAATAGTACAATAAGCGATATGCGATTAAAAAAATTGCCCGTTTTTGTGTTTTTTGCGCTTTCTTTTTTTTGTTCTGCACTTTCTGACGCATTTTCCGAAAGCCAAATGATTACATTTCCCATTTTGGGGTTCAAAACCGTGCCGACAGAGCCGATTATGCTCGACGTGGAATGGAACGAAGCGTGGTTTGGCGAAAAAAGCGCGTTTGAATACCACCACGGCATTTCGCGCATTGCGTGCGTGTTTTCCGAAATCTCGTACATCGAAGACGTGGACACCAATCCAAACAATGTGATTTATCGCTCTTACAAAGCACTGGGCATTGCCGACGAAAATATGCTGTTCCATTACAACATCAATTATTCCGACCCGCTCGGCAACGACCAATCAGGCGTAACATTTGCGCACAAAACCATTATGAGCGCAGAAGGCGAGCGAACGCTGGTATTTTGCATTGTGCGCGGTACGCCTCGAAACGCTGACGAATGGATTTCCAACGTGAATATCAGCGACTCCACGCACGAAATGCAGGATTTTCACGAGGGATTTTTTATCGCTGCTGACCAAATTTACAAGGAACTGCTCGATTATGTCGATTCCCGCGGCATTGACCGAAACGAAGCATTTTATCTTATCACGGGACACAGCCGCGGTGCATCGGTGGCGAATATGCTCGGCGGAATCATCGCAAACAGTGCGCTTTTGGACACATCGCGCGTGTATCTTTATACGTTCGGCACGCCAAATGTTACTACAGAAAGCGATTGCAATGCCGAAAAATACGGCTTCATCTGGAACATCGAAAGCGTGGAGGATTTGTGCGCCACGCTGCCGCCAAACCGACACGGCTGGTCGTACAAAAAATACGGGCACACAAAAGTGCTTGTGAGCAACTGGAGCGCAGACAAAGACGTGTTTGAAAACGATTATCTTCCGCGAATGAATGTGTATTTTCGGCAAATGCTTTTGCGCGATTTTCACCCGTTCAAAATCGGTCCGTTTTTTCCCGCGCAGATTTCGCGCTTGTTTGTGATTCTCAATCCCGATGTCAACGATTTTTACAAGCCAGTGCGCGGATTTCGCAACAAGTGCGAGTTTATGTTTCACGTTGTGTTTCCCGACAAGCCCAAAAAGCGCAAGAAAAACAAATCGCTTTTGGGTATGGCGCTGTTTTCTATGCTCAACTGGGGCACGAACGGCGCATTCGGCTACGCAAACATCGCCGTTTTTGATATGCACATGTGCGAAGGCTATTTGTCGTGGCTGTTGGCGCTGAGCGAAGACGAAGTGTTTCAGGGAACGCCGTCAAGCCAGCTCGTGCTTTCAGGGAGTTTCGACGCGGTGATTACCGACAGTTCTGGAGAAACGCTCATCACCATCAAAGACGGGCTATCGGCATTCCGCGCCATAAAAACCCCCGCTGCCGCAATGACAATCGCCGGAAAAACCGTGATTGGACTTCCCGGCAACGAAGATTTTACCGTGGAAATTATGCACAATTCGCTTTTTCCCACACCGATGACCGTAAAAGTCGAGCATTACGGAGAAGACGGCGTTTTTGAGGGCGCATCAAAACGGCAAGTTATCTCGCCGCGCAGTTCCCAAGTGTATGCGTTCAGCGCGGGCAAAGCAACGGCGGAATCATTTGACTTGGATTTGCAGAAAATGAAGCGAAACGATGCGTCGTCTGCCGAGGCGAAAAAACTGCCGTCCGCCACGTCATTTTTGCTCTCGCCGTCAATCAGCACAACCGCGGCAAGCGATGTGGATTTCGGCTTGGATTTGGGCATAACTGCCTGTTACGCCAGCGCGCTCATATCGCACGAAAAAGCCGCGCTGGGACTCGGCTCTCGGCAAAATCTGTTTTGGCGTATTTATCTTGACGAAAGCATTTACGCAAAATGGGCAGATGACAACGTGTTTCCGTCAGCGCGGCTTTCGCTGTCGTACAAACCGTTTCACACGGTGCGTTTTTTTGCTGCGTGCGATTTCGATTTTGCCCTTGAGCGCTTTGGTTTTGACGAATCAAACATCAACCGCACGTTCCGTTTTGGCATTCGATTATAAAAAACGCTTGAGAAAAAATATCCCAAGCGAAAAAACAGGAGTTGTTTTATTTTTCAAATTTGAGTTGATACCCCAAACCGAACAGCAAAGCGCGCGGCGTAAATAAATCATCGCCTGAATCTTTGACCGTGAGCGGAATAAGCCCCAAATTGTAGCGCACATCGCCCACAATCGCGCCCGGTCCAAGATTATACGCCGCACTTGCACCAAAAACCACATCAAAAAGCACAGGCGATTTCGGTTTGAACGTGCCGCTAAAATCGCCTCCCGATTCGGCTTTGCCCAGCACAAAGGAAACCTGCGGACCAAAAAACGGCGTGAGCGAAAACGAATCTCCGAGCGGAATATCGTAGCCCACCAAAAGCGGCACATCGAGCGTATCGAATGTGAGATAGCCGCTCGCGTCCCTAGAGTCAGAGCCAGACGTAGCCAATTCTTCGCCTTTCGTCGTCATTCCAACCTTGTGAGCTGTTGTCCCCAGTTCTGCCTGAAGAATAATGTTTTCGGTAAACCATAATTTGCCGAAAACAAGCCCGTCCACGTCCATTGTTTTGCCCAGATTCAAGTCAGTGTCGTCCATTTTCACGTCTGTACCCACACCCAAACCGAACGCCGCCCGCGCACCGACAGCAAAATCCAACGCACTCAACAACGAAGTTGCAGCCGCAAAAAGAGCCGCACATATTACGATTTTTTTCATCACGTTACTCCTCATCAAAAATAGGTTCTGCACCCGCCGTCATCAGATTTTCGTTCAGCAGATAATCGCCGAGCATTGATATCTGCTCGCTTCCCACAAAAATCCGCTTGACCTTTCCGTTTTCCACGAGCCACACCGACGGAATAAGCGGAATATTGTATGCTTTCTCGCGCTTTACAAAATCCCAGCCGTCCGTGCTTTTTTGCACGATGTTGTTCCAATACAGCGTGTTTTCCGCTTGATACTCCGCAAATTTCGCCTTATCGTCGTCAAACGAAAGCGCGGCAAACGGGATTTTCGCGCTCGTAGCAACTGACTGCATTATGTCCGTGCAGTCGCGGCAATACGGACACCACGTCGCCCAAAAATACAAAATGAACTGCTCATTTTCGCGCTCAAACGACTCAAACGTTTTTCCGTCCGCGGCAAAAACGAGCGATTCTTT
The DNA here is from genome assembly GCA_937893155.1 of uncultured Treponema sp. Classification (GTDB taxonomy): domain Bacteria; phylum Spirochaetota; class Spirochaetia; order Treponematales; family Treponemataceae; genus Treponema_D. Next base: position 10,717 of record CALBGU010000096.1, read on the forward strand.
ATCCCAGCTGCGAAACAGCCGCTGGGCAACTCCCCGCGTGTATCGGAACTTTGAGCGCACCGAGCGCACAAGAGGCGCACTCGGAGAAAGCAACATTCCCAGCAGAAAAAACACCGCAGCAACTGCTGCATAATTCCATTTTTTACTCATAAAAGAACCTTAGTGATAGCAATAGCAGGTGCTGCCCGTCCAGCAATAATAGTTATTATAATAACTATACTCGCGGGCGCAGCCTGTACTACACGACGAACTGCTGTTAATCTTATAGGAATAGCCTCCATACGAATATGAACTCAAAGAAAGTCCACCCGACGGACAACTTGAACTAGACGAAGAGTCAGAACTGTATTTATCCCAGTCGCAACTCACAAAAACGCCCGCCGACAGCACAAACACCAATGCGGCATAGGCAATAGATTTCCACGCTTTCTTCTTCATAAAAAGCCTCCAAATGTGTCCGTCAAAACTGTCAGTTTTAAACGAAGGTTTAAACTTGACACCTTGAAAATTCAGAGAAAGCGCGATAGACTGTTATGTAGACACAGAAAAAAGTGTCAACTTTAATTGTTGGTTTAAACTTGACACTTTTTTTGTCATTATTTCCTGTTCCTATACTGTTATTCCAGATTCACAAAAAATGATTTTTTGATTTTTTTGCAAAAAAATTATAGATTTTGGACATTTTCGTTTGCGATTAAAAAAAATTGCAAAAAATGAAGCAAATCTTATAAAAATCATATTGATAAATTTTGATTTCAATGTACAATAGTCTTAACAAAAATTAAGGAAGGGTTTATGAAAATCACCTACATCGTCGGAGAAAATGTAAAGAAATTCCGAAAAGAAAAGAAGATTTCCCAAATGGAACTTGCCGATATGTGCAATATTTCGGTAAGTTGTTTAAGCCGCATTGAAAAAGGTTTTTCAAAGATGCAGCTTGCACACATCAATAAAATCGCATTAGCATTGGGAGTGCCTACCGTCACATTGCTTGAGCCGCAAACGATGCGTTCCGGAAGAAAACCGATATACATAAATCCGGAAAAATTTTCAGCAGTCAAAACAGAATTTATTCTTGCATTTACGAGGAACGCGCGATTCAAATTGGCGTACGATATTGAGCAACTTTTTAAGAAAGCCTCAGAACCCGACGAAAATGAAGATGAGGACGGAAAAGAAGGCGAAAAATGAGCATTGCACGCCGTTCGAGTTGTTTCGTTTTTTGACGATGTTGCAGAATATATGCAAACAAAATCAGTGACATTCCAAACAAGTTTTTAGAATCTCTTTTACTGCGAGATGCTGAAAACTTGTTTTGTTTTTTAGAGCGGATTTTTCACGCTTTTTCAAAAAGCAATTTTGCCCACGTTGCAAAAAGGTCAATCCAAACGGCACATTCCATCTGAATTTCGCGACCGCCCGTATTCGCAGTTTCCGCACTTGCAAGCGAAAGCCCGTGTACGCCGCGCTGAAAAAGATGATATTCCACGGGGATTTTTTCCTTTTGCAAGGCAAGCGCAAATAACAGCGAATTTTGCGCAGGAACCGTGCAGTCTTCGCTTGTGTGCCACATAAACACCGGCGGCACATCTTTGCTCACCAGATTTTCAAGGCTCACCCATTCCGTATGCGCGCCTTTTTTTTCGCCGAGCACCTTTTGAATCGAACTGCGATGCGCCCATTCTCCTGCCGTAATCACGGGATAGCACAAAAGCAGCGCATTCGGTTTTATATCCGTATTCTTATATGGAAGATATTTTTTTATCAGCGGAGTTTTATCCTCACTTGACGCGCCGCCCGCAGGCAATCCATTCCAATACACGCCAAGACTTGCCGCCAAATGCGCCCCCGCACTAAACCCCGCCGCGATTATTTTTTCGCCGTCCACATTCCACGCCGCCGCCATTGAGCGCACAAAATGCACCGCTTCGGCAAGGTCGCACAACGCGGCAGGAAACTCCATTGGAGCAAGCGAATAAAACAGCACCGCCGCGTGAAAACCGCGGGCATTCATCTGAATTGCGACCGCTTCGGCTTCGCGCGGCGACAAATGCTCGTAGCCGCCGCCCGGGCAGATAAGCACCAAAGGGCGCAGACGATTGGCATCAAAATCAAAATTGTCGAGAATATACGTTTTCAGAAACGGCGGATTTCCCGTTCTGGTCAATGTGCCTTCGTAATGCACAGGCAATGCAATCGTTTCGTGTTTCATACGTTCGATTATACCGCGATTTTTTCGCATTGCAACAAAAAACACGGCGATAGGGCAAAATTCGCTATCGCATTTTATAAAATGTGCAGTGAAGCCTAAAAAAGTTTTGCTTTTTTGCAACTTCAGATTATAATAAAATGCTATGAACCTTTATTCCATATTTCTTGCACTTACTTTTTGTTCGACATATCTCGGAATATTTTTTCTGAGAATATTTCACTATGGTTTTATTTACGAGAATCCTGCGGCAATTATCACGCAATGCGTTCCGACGGTTTCGATTTCGTTCTTTTTGATTCTCGCCTGCGCAATCGCCGAAAAGCCCATTCTGCAAAAATTCGATAGGATTATTGCAAAAGCCCGCAAAAATCGTGAAGCACTCACCGAAAAAGACATTGACGAGCTTAAAGCGTGCTACAAAAAATACGACATCGCGATTGCTATCGGCGACGCGGCGGGATTTTTGCTCGGAGCAGGCTCAACGGCGATTATCGAGGCGATAAAAGGGTTGGCGCCGTTTAATCCCGTGGTGTTTGTGATTATTGAACTGCAAAGTGTGAGCGTGGGATTTTTGTGCTACACGATAAATGTGTTTACGATAAAAAAAGTGCTGATGGCAAGGCAATTCCGCGAACTCAACATCAAAGGTATTTCGACCAGTTTGACCAATACGCTCAAAGTCGCGATTATAACGAGCATTGCGCTTTCAATTCTGAATATGATGACCGTTCCGATAAATCTATTGCTCAATCCAAGCGGCGATGTGTTTGCAAAGTTTATCCGCTACAGCATTATCGGCGCGCTTTTTACCGCAATAGCGTGCTACGCGGTGTACATTCTTTTGATTAAAAAAATCCAAGACACCGAAAAAGAGGTCAGTTCAAAACTGTTTTTAGAAACCAAAAATCTGGCAGAAGCAACAAAGGAATCCGCGCGGTCTGGGCAAGACCAAAATGCTGCCGTCAAGGAAATCGTGGCGACGATGCAGGATTCTGCGGCAATGGCAACGAATATCGGCGAAAAGGTCAAGAGCGTTACCGATTTGGCAGAAAAATCGCACGATGCGGTACTTCGCGGAAACAAGGCGCTGCAAATCAATGTGCAAGAACTTATCGACATAAAAAACAAAAATATGCTCACGATTGAGGGGATAAAAAATCTCAATGAGCGCATTGCCAGCATTTGGGATATTGTGTCGATTATCAATAACGTGGCTGACCAAACAAAGATTATCGCGTTCAATGCCGAGCTTGAGGCATCAAGTTCGGGCGAGGCGGGAAAGAATTTCCACATCGTTGCGACCGAGATTCGCAGGCTTTCCGACAACATCATCGACAGCATAAAAGAAATCCGAGAGCGCACGACCGAGATTCAGCAGGCATCGGACTCGCTGATTTTGGACAGCGAAAAAATGACCAAACAGATTGCCGAGGGATATGAGAGCGCCAAAGGGCTGGAAAACCATTTTGACAGCATTATGAATGCGTCCGTCAACACGGCAAACAGTTCGCGGGATATTCTTTCGTACGTTGACCAGCTGACCAGTTCCAGCGAACAGATTTTTATTACGCTCAAGCAAATTGCAGAGGGCATTGAAAGTTTTTCGCAATCCACAAAACATATTTCGGAATCCAGCGAAAAAGTCAGCGAAATCGCCAGCCTATTGTAAAAAAGATTGCCGTATCAAGTTCGGCAATGACACAGGCTCTCAGAATGACAAAAAGGAGCGCATACGTTTCGTAAGAAGCGAGCGCTTTTTTTTATGGAAAATTTTTTTGGGTGTCTTTGGGCAAAAATGACGGGAAAATAAATTTTTTTGACAGTTTTTGAAAGAAAATGACGGAAACTAAAATTTTTTTGACGGTTTTTGAAAGAAAATGACCAAAAAAATTTTAGATTTTCCCGTCCACAAAAGAAAATGTCCAAAAAAATTTTTTTTTTACTCGCCGACGATTGCTGACGACAAAAAAATTCTGAAACGATTAAACTGTCATTATCGCGATTGACGCGATAATTTCTTTTCAGAGGCAGCAAGGGGCTTAAGCCCCTTGTTTCAACAGACCGCGAAAAAAGATTCCCGTATCCAGTACGGGAATGACAAAAAAGACACGCACGGCAATGATACAGGCATATAATTCCGCCTTAGCGCGAATACGATGAATTGATATTGAGCGCGGCACGGTATTTTGCCACCGTTCTGCGCGCGATTTTTATGCCGCGCTCGGCAAGCATATCCGCAATTTTCTGGTCAGAGAGCGGCTTTTTGTCGCCTTCGTGGGCTTTGAGGATTTCCTCAATTTCCGCCTTCACGCCCGTTTGCGACGTGCTTTTGTCGGTGCCGACCTGATTCGTAAAAAAATACCCGATTTCAAAAAGCCCCCACTCGCACTGAAGATATTTTTTCGTTGCCATTCGGCTGATTGTCGCTTCGTGCACGCCGACGATGTGCGCCACGTCCTTTTGCCGAAGCGGTGCGAGAAATCGCGGACCTTTTTCAAAAAACGCCCGCTGCGCCTTCACGATTTCGTTCACCGCCGAAAGCAGCGTGGATTCTCTAAACGCAATTTCGTTCAAAAACGCCTTTGCTTCGCGAATCGTGTTCTTGGCAAAAACGCCGTTTTCCGCCTTAAAATCGCTCGTGATTGCAACTTCGGGAAGATTGCCGCGGCAGAGCGAAACCGAAAAAAACACCGCGCCGTCCTCGTCAACGGCTTTTTCAACGCGCACATCGGGTTCAATAAACACCGACGGCGCAGACGAAAAGGCAGCGGCAGGATTCGGGTCGAGCGTCTTCATAAACGAAATCGCCTCGTCAATATCGTGTTCGGTAAACGATTTGGTGCGCTCCAATTTTTCCAGTTCAGACGGCGGCAGACCGAAGAGCCGCAAAATTCCGTCGCGATACAGCGCGATTTTCTTGAGGATTTTCGCGGATTGCGGAGGATTGAGCATATCGGCGTGTCCGTCCAAAAGAAAAATCAGCGCGTCATTTGCACCGCCTTTTGCGCGCGATTGCACCAAAAGACTTTCCCACACATCTTTGACCGCGCACCCCACGGGGTCGAGATTTTGCACGATTGCCAAGCACTCCCCCAGATTTTCTCTGCCCTCCTCGCCCGAAAACGCAGGCGAAAGCGACTCGGGGGCAAGAATGTGATGCCCGTGCTGGTCGAGATTGCCGATGAGAAGCTCGCACAGCGCATTTTTTTCCGCCGAAAGATTTTGCACCGAAAGTTCCGTCTGGAGATGTTCCTGCAACGTTTCGCGCTCATCGGGAGCGGCTTCAATCACTGCCTGAAAATTGTCGCTTGCCTCATTTTGCGCCGCCGTTACGCTCGCGTATCGCTCCAAGCCGCTCGCTCGCTCCCGTGCACCCGCCCCCTCCGAAAAATCCGCGCCCTTTTCGGCATTTTCCAGCGGGTCGGAGAGGATTTCGAGCGCAGGATTTTTTTCTGCCTCGCGAAAAATGCGCTCCCTGAGTTCATCGCTGCCGAGAGAAAGAATCTCCAGCGACTGAATCTGCCGCTGGCTCATCGTTTGCACTTGCATCTGTTTTTGAAATTGCGAAACTCCTAAATGTATCCCTTCCATACTTTTATGATAGCATAAAAACAAAAATCAATGTATAGTTTTAGTATGAAAAGCGAAAAATACGGAATTGAGATTCCAGAAATCCTGTTGCCGACGAAAGTCGATGTTGCAAAATGGAGCGTGATTGCGTGCGACCAGTACACGCAGGACGCAGCATATTGGAAAAAAGCCGCCGAAATCGTAGGCAGCGAGCCGTCTACGCTCAATCTGATTTTTCCCGAAGTCTATCTTGATGACAGCGGAAAAGATGAGCGAATCCAAAAAATCCACGCCGCGATGGAACAATACATCGCGGACGGCGTTTTTGCCGCAGGCGAAAAAGAGGCGATGTACGTTGAGCGCACGGTAAAAAACGGCAAAAAACGCGCTGGCTTGGTCGTCGCCGTTGACCTCGACGCATACGACTGGACGAGCAAAAGCCGCGCCTTAATCCGCGCCACCGAAGCGACAATTCCCGAGCGCATTCCGCCCAGAAAGGCAATCCGCGACGGCGCCGCTCTCGAAAGCCCGCACATTATGCTTTTGGTGAACGACAAAGCGCGCGCACTCGTGGAGGAAACGGGGCGCATCGCAAAAATGGACGGAGAGACGGCGTATGATGGCGATTTTATGCTTTCGGGCGGACACATTTCGGGCTGGAAAGTCAAAAGCGAACGCGCAAAACACCAACTTTTTACGGCGCTTGAAAGCGTGAAAACAGCAAACACCGCCGCTGACGGCAGCGTGTTTATGTTTGCGGTGGGAGACGGCAATCATTCGCTTGCGACCGCAAAAGCCGTGTGGGAGGACTTCAAGGCAAAAAATCCCGGAGTTACAGACCACCCGCTTCGCTATGCACTTGCCGAAATCGTGAACATCTACGACGATGCGCTTGATTTCAAGCCGATTCACCGCGTGCTTTTCGGCGCAGACACACAAAAATTGCTTTCGTTTTTGCAAAAGGAACTCGGCGGCACTCTGAGCGTTGGTCTCCCCGAATCTGAAATGCAAAATGCGGTAAACACCACCGCGAACGGCGCAAACTTCGGCTTTTCGTACCGTGCAGACGGTGCGCTTTCTCACGCAGTGCTTTCAAGCAGCATTGCCGAGCTTGCCGTGAGCCGCCTGCAACCCGCGCTTGACGCATTTTTGCGCGAAAATCCCGCCGTCAAAATCGACTACATTCACGGCGAAGACGAACTGTTCCGCCTTGCACACGAGGGCGCGCTGAGCATTTTCTTGCCGCCAATCCAAAAAGACGGATTTTTCGCCACGATTGTATCCACGGGAACATTGCCGCGAAAGAGCTTCAGTATGGGCGAGGCGGACGAAAAACGCTTCTACCTTGAATGTCGCGCGCTTCGCTAGATGCCTCAGTGCATTGACGAAAATTTTTGTTTAAAGACTGCTGCACTATTGCATAAGCGAAAAAATTTTTGTTTAAAGGCTGCTGCACTTTGCATAAGACAAAAAATTCTTGTTTAAAGGCTCATGCAACGGTGCAGCAGCAAAAAAATTCTTGTTTAAAGGCTGCTGCATTTTGCATAAGACAAAAAATTACGGCGCGTCAAAATTGGAGGCGACTTTGAGCAGCGCCTGCGTGAGCGATTCGGCTTCGGCGGCGGAAAAACCGCGATAGCAGCGCGTAAGCAGCCCTGCAGAAATCTCGGCGGTCGCGTCGGTGAAATGCCGTCCTTTTTCCGACAGGCGCACGAATTTTACGCGGCTGTCTTCGGTACAGCACTCCGTTTTTACAAATCCCAAATGAATGAGTTTTTGAACCAAAATCGTCGCGGTGGATTTATCACGGTTGATTTTTTCGGCGATTTCGCCCATCGTGAGCTTTTCGTTTTGCGAAAGATTGTACAAAATAAAGCCGTGCGACGACGATAAATCGGGCAATCCCTTTTTTTTGAGTTCATCTCGAAGATAATCGTTCGCGCGAGAATGAATATGCGAAATCAGAGAAAGCGTTTTTGATGTGTCCACAAGATTTTTCATACTTCGATTGTAACAATAAGGAAAAAAAAATGATAGTCGGTTGACTATTCACAAAACAAAAAGTAGATTTAGATTATGATTTTATTTTTGTTGAAAAAGAATTTTTGCGACGGCTGGGACAATATGATTTCTCTCGTCGTGCCGAATGTTGTTATGACGATTCTTGCGGTCATTTTGTGGGTGCTCTACGGAATCCTGAATGCTGCGGGAAATATGATTTTGGGAATGGCGTTTACGGCTCTCATTCCCGCGGTGTTTATGATATTCGTGTTTGCATACGGCGAAAATGCCGTGCGAATTGCGAATTTTGGAAGCGGTCCAATCCGCGATTTTTTTGCGAACATCGTGCCGCACGCCAAAGACGGCTTTTTGATAGGATTGATTTTCGGCGTGTTCGTGATTTTTGCCTCCGTGGGAATCCCCTATTATATGAGCATTGCACGCGGCGGAAATCTGCTGGGGATTTTCTTTGCGGCGTGTGTGTTTTGGTTTTCATTCATTGCGCTTTTGGCACTGCAATGGTTTATTCCCGTCAAATTGATTTTGAAAGACAACTTCAAGACCGCGCTCAAAAAATGCTTCATCATCTTTTTTGATAATCCGGGAATTTCGCTGTTTTTGTTCTTTTACCATTGCGTTTTGGCAGTGCTGTCGTTTTTCCTCTTGGGCTGTGCTCCCGGTGCGACGGGCATTTTGCTTTCGCTCACGAACGCGCTTCGCATTTTGCTCTACAAATACGATTATCTTGACGCGCATCCCGAACTTACAGGACGCGCACGGCGAAAAATTCCGTGGAGCGATTTAATCGCAAAAGACAAAGAAACGTTAGGTCCGCGCACTCTCCGCTCGTTTATTTTCCCGTGGAGAGATTAGCGGCGCAAAAATTATTTTTACACCAGTTTGGAGAAAAAAATGAAAGTCTTAGGCATAGAATCTTCGTGTGATGAAACGGCGTGCGCTATCGTGGAAGATGGGCACAAAATCATAAGCAATGTGGTTGCAACGCAAATCCCGTTTCACCAGATTTACAAGGGCGTAGTGCCAGAAATTGCAAGCCGAAAGCATATTGAATGGATTGAACCTGTGGTGCGGCAGGCGCTGACGGAAGCGAATATGACGATTGACGAGGTGGACGCGATTGCCGCAACGAACCGACCCGGGCTGATGGGCAGTCTTTTGGTGGGAATGACATTCGGCAAAACGCTCGCGTGGGCAGTGAACAAGCCGTTTATCGCGATAAATCATATGCTCGGTCATATGTACGCGGCGCATTTGGAAAACGATATTCCGTATCCGTATTTGGGCTTGCTCGTGTCTGGCGGGCACAGTATTATTGCAAAAGTGAACGGCTTTGACGACCTTGAGGTGCTGGGCACGACGATTGACGACAGCGTGGGCGAGGCGTTCGACAAGGTTGCCAAATTTTACGGCTTGGGCTATCCGGGAGGCGTTATTATCGACCGACTTTCGCAAAAGGGCGACCCGAGAGCCGCATTTTTTCCCGTGCCGAAGATGGACAAGGGCGACCACCGCTATGATGTGTCATTCAGCGGGCTAAAAACGGCGGTTATTCACCAGCTCGATATGTTTTGGCGCGACGGCTACGAGAAAACAAACGAGAATATCGCGGCGGCGTTCCAAGAAACCGCGTGCAAAACGATTGTGTCGCGCTTGCTCCGCGCCGTTGATGACACGGGCTTAAAGACCGTCGTGGCAGGCGGCGGCGTGGCGGCAAACAGCAGACTGCGTTCAATGCTCGCCGAAAGAACGGATTTGCACTGCATTTTTCCGCCGCTCAAGCTCTGCGGCGATAACGGCGCAATGATTGCGGGTGTGGCGTATCATTTCTTGGCGCGCGGCGACCGAAGCGGACTCGACACCGTGGCGTGTGCAAGAATTCCGCAGTTCAAGCGAGGACTTGCCAATCTTGAAGCATTCGGCAGACGATAATTTTTGAAAAATCACTCAAAAAGGGCGGCACAATGAAAAATCATTTGCCGCTCTTTTTTTGGCGATATTAAGAATTATAGCCAAAAAGACAGTAGCGAAATCGGAAATATGCGTGTATACTGTTTACAGAAACATTTTTTCATCAAGGAGTTGCAATATGAAAAAGGTTCTTGTCTGCAAAGAAAAAGACGAACGTGAAACCCGCGTTGCTCTTGTTCCTGATGACGTGAAAAAGCTCACTTCGCTCGGCTTTGAAATCAAGGTCGTGTCGGACGCAGGGGTGAAAAGCGGATTTAGCGACGAGGCGTACACAAAGGCTGGCGCGGCGATTATCGCAAAAGAAGAAGACGGCTACGACAGCGAAATCATCGTGCGCATTATGAAGCCTGAATCAATCGAGGGCATTAAGGCTGGCACGCTGCATTTGAGCTATATGGACCCGTTCAACAACAAAGAGCTGCTCAATGATTTTGCGTCTTCGGGGATTTCTGCGGTGTCGCTTGAGATGATTCCGAGAAGCACTCTGGCGCAGAAAATGGACGTGCAGTCTTCACAAACTTCGCTCGCGGGCTATGTGGCGGTATTGAACGCGGCGGCGAGATTGCCGAAGATTTTGCCGATGATGGTTACTCCTGCGGGAACGATTAACCCTGCGCGTGTGTTTATCATCGGTGTCGGCGTGGCGGGCTTGCAGGCGATTGCGACGGCAAAACGCTTGGGCGCGCGAGTTGACGCATTCGACACCCGCCCGGTCGTTGAAGAGCAGGTTAAATCTTTGGGTGCTTCATTCGTCAAAATCGACTTGGGTGAGATGGGGCAGACGGCGCAGGGCTACGCAAAGGAACTGACCCCGGAACAGATTGCAAAGCAGAAGGAAGCGCAGGCGAAGGTGTGCGAAAAGGCGAACATCGTCATCACGACGGCAAAGGTCTTTGGTCGAAAAGCACCGCGCCTTATCGAAAAGAATGTGCTTGACCGCATGATGCCAGGCTCTATCGTCGTGGATATGGCGTGCTCTACTGGCGGAAATGTGGAAGGCTCAAAGCTCTTTGAGAATGTCGTGACCGAAAACGGCGTTACGATTATGTCGGGCGACTTGCTTGAACGACAGGTTCCGTATGACGCTTCAAAGATGTTCAGCGGAAACATCACGGCGTTCCTTACGCACGCGGGCTTCTACGACAAGGAAGCCAAAGAATTCAAGGTGAACCTCGACGACGAAATCATGAAGGGCTGCTTGCTCACGCAGG
>CALBGU010000097.1 GCA_937893155.1 uncultured Treponema sp.
ACTATGCGGCAATGCAGGATTTTATCAGCGCGGTGCAAAAGCTGGTCATAAAGGATGTGGTGAAGTTTACGGACAAGAAGATTTGTGCGACAAAGGCAGTGGTGAGTGGATAACTGGTGCTCTTCAGTACACACAAAAAAACGGCGGTCTTGAAAAATCGAGCCGCCGTTTTTGCTTTAGTCTGCACTATCGCGAACAAAATAATCCGTGAAACCTGCTTTTTCCAAATCAATCAAAGTCTGTTGCACATCATCGGTTGGCAAATCGTGCAAAACCACGCGCGTCACAGACGGACCGTTTTGGAAAACCACATTTTTGAACCCCGCATCAGAAAGGCGTTTTGCCATATTCTCGGCATTTGATTTTTTCCCGTATGCACCAATTTGCACGTCCCAGCGCAAAGAAGCAATCTGCTCTTCGCGCTTTCGGGCTTTTTCCGCAATTTCGGCAGCCTTCGATACCGCCGATGACGCAGGAGCAGGAGATTTTGCCGTTGCACTTTGCTTTTTCTCCGAAGCTGAGCTTGACGCAATTTTTGTGCCGGTAACTTCTGCCGTTGCGTCGGAAACAATCGTCAAAGACACTTTTGCCGTGCCGTTTTTTACCATACCGAGCGCTTCTGCCGCCGCCTTAGAAACATCGATTTCGCGCCCTTTTGCGAATGGACCGCGGTCGTTTACGCGCACATTGACGGACTTTCCGTTATCCAGATTCGTAACGCGCAAGACAGTGCCGAACGGAAGCGTTTTATGCGCCGCCGTATAATCGTACATATTGAATTTTTCGCCGCTTGCCGTTTTTCTGCCGTGAAATTTATCTGCGTAAAACGAAGCCGTCACCCCTGACTTAAAAAGCTCGTCTGAAAATGCCGAAACGCACAAAAATACGAAAAAAATTGTCAAAAATCTTCGCATATAATTCTCCCGAAAATGATTATTTATAAAACATCGAACCTACAAGCGCATTGCTACGCCTTTGGAATCCGATATTCCACATATCGAACCTGTCCCGATTCCACTGCATTTTTTATCTGCAATTCACGCTCCGACAGCTTTGCTTTTCCCGATTTCACCTCGATGAAAAGCACTTCGCTGATGGCTTTTCCTTCTGATGCGCCCACGAATCCCACAAAATCCACAGGCTTCCCCACAAAACGCACATCGCCTGCGCTGCACGGAAAATCCGGCAAAAAAGGCGCGAGCTGTTCGCTGACTTGCCCGCCGATAACTGCTCGGGATTTTTTTATTGCATCGCTTCGTTCTGCTTTTATGCGGGATTTCTCGGAAATGCGGCAGTGAAAAACACCCGCTTCGTGCCCAAGAAAAAACGCGAGCGCACAAATTGCAATGAGCAAAATACAGAGCAAAATGGGGTGCGCTCCAAGAAACAGAAGAATCGTGTTCATAAAAATATTATCGGCATACAAAAGACTCTGAGCGCATTTTTGCCGCGAAAAATCTTACTATTGTCGGAAGACAAAATCGAGAACAGATTTTTGAAGTAAAATGACGATTTTTTTATTTTAGGTTGTCAACTTCAAAAAAAAAGCATATAATACAAGTTATGAATATACATAACATAATGGAAGAGCAAGTCTACTCCCGAATCAATGACCTTTATGATAAACTTAAGCAGGATAACGCTTCATGGCTCTCCTGTGACTGCGAGAATTGTCGTTTGGACACAGTCAGTTATGTTCTGAACAGAATTCCTCCAAAATACGTTGTTTCAGGACGTGGGGCGACGTATTTTTCTGATGTGCTCAGAAATTCGCAGCTTAACGCAGATATTGATGCACTTGGAATTGAGGGCATTCGCTTGGTAAATTCTGCGAAACGTCCGTATCATAATGTTTCTCGTGGTAAATGTGTTGAGGAAGAAGTGCCGTCTCCTCGATTTGATTTCCCGACGTTTCAGGGCGTTGTTATGGACGGAAGTTCGTTCGAGCCGCTTTCTGACGCAACTATTACGCTTAAAATCGGCGGCGAATTGGCAACGATGCGCGATATTACGTGGGCAAATCCGTGCAAGACATTTAAGACAACGAAGGGCGCATATTCGTTTTGGGTAAAGTCAATCGTGGCAGAAAAAAGCGGAGAACAGAAAATTTTTGATTTTTCCCTTGAAATTACTGCTGACGGTTATGCTCCGATTTCGTATTCGTTTGAAGTGCCTGTTGTAAGCGCGGATAATGTGCAAAAAGGCGAACTGAATATGACTTATGCGCTCAAAATTCAAGATTTGTTCTTGTTCCGTGCGGATATTGAAAATCCGATGGAATAAAAAGGTAAAAGCTAAGGTAAAAGCTATCGAACAGAAAAAGCTCTGCCTGTGTGGGCGGAGTTTTTTTTGCAGTCATAAAAATTCCGATTCGGTGTGCACAAAACGGCTTGTATCGGCGCTGACAAAATAGTATGCTTCTTTGGTATGATTTTGTTTAACGATACGAAAGACGACATTGAAGCAATTATTTTTGATATGGACGGCGTTCTTTTGGATTCCGAAACGATGACGATTGAATGTTGGCGAAAAGCTGCCCGCGAAATCGGCATTGCAAAGGACGATATTGACGAAGCAAATACGACTTGTATGGGCAGAAACATCGCTGATACGGTGTCGTATCTAGATAATCGCTACAAAGAAACCATTGCGCATTTTGACGGAATGACATTCCGAAAGAGAACCTCGGCGCTTTTTATTGAGATGAGCGAGGGCAAGCCGATTCCGCTGATGCCATACGCGCGAGAATGTCTTGAAGCATTGGCAAAAACACCGCTGAAAATCGCCCTCGCTTCGTCCACGCGGGAAAGCACCGTGCGAAAAGAACTGGCGCAAGTGGATTTATTGCGTTATTTCCAAACCATAACCACGGGCGATATGGTGGAGCATTCAAAACCTGCGCCGGATATTTACCTCAAGGCTGCGTCTTCGCTGGGGATTGCGCCGGAAAAATGCGTTGCCGTGGAAGACAGCCCGAATGGTGCAACGAGCGCGGTGCGAGCGGGCATAAAGTGTATCCTCGTGCCCGATAAATTGCAGCCAACAAACGAACTTCGTGCTGCGATGTGGAAAGTGCTGCCGTCATTGGAAGCGCTCTGCTCTTGCGGTGGTAATCTTTAACGCCGATGAGTGTTGCAGAAAACGCACAATATTTGTACTATAAAGATGTTATGAAGAAAACAATTTACATCATCGGACACAGAAATCCTGATACCGATTCCGTGGTTGCCGCGACCGCGTATGCGCGGCTCAAACAGCTTCTGGGACACAAAGAATATGTCGCCGCGCGTGCTGGGCATTTGTCGCCGCAGACGGAATATATTTTTCATCGCTTCAAAGTTCCAAGCCCGCAGTATATTCCCGACCTCGTGCCGAAAACCGCGTATTATATGAGCGGGCAGTGCGAGACGGTGAGCGAAAATGCTTCGCTGTGGCACGCCGTGCACAAAATGCAAAACAGCGCAGATAAGGTGCTGCCGGTTGTGGACGAAAAGGGCTGCTACAAGGCTCTTTTGCACTACAACGCATTTGCGCAGAACGTGTTGGGCATTTTGAACCCCGAAAATGAGGCGGCAATTTCCACGAGCATTGCGCTTATCCGCGACACGCTCAACGCACAGCCGCTTATCATAAAGAATGAAAACGAGATTTTCAAATGCACGGTGCTTGTCAGTGCGAGCGAAATTGACACGTTCAAGGCGGTTATCAACGAGCATTTGAGCGAGAATATCGTGGTTATTGCGGGCGACCGGCGCGAGATTCAGGAATACTGCATTTCAAAGGGCGTGCGTGCGATTATCACGACGAGCGGAATGCTTTTTGATAAAGATTTGCAAGACAAGGCTGAAAAAAAAGGCGTATCGGTGCTTTCAAGCCCCTACGACACGTCGGCGACGAGTATGCTTATCGCGTATTCTACGCCTGTTTCGATTATCGCGGACAAAAGTGCGCCTGCGGTGAGCCGAGTGGACACCGTGGCGAAAATCCGAAATATTTTGCGCGAAAGTCCGAGCCGCTGTTTGCCCGTTGTGGACGATAAAAATCGTGTTATCGGCTTGATTAACGAAAGCGACCTTGCGCACGAGCCGAATGTGGAGCTGGTTTTGGTGGACCACAATGAGCTTTCTCAGGCAGTGGAGGGCGTGGAGCATTATCGCATTCAAGAAATTATCGACCATCACCGCCTTGGCAATTTGAGCACGAAATATCCGATTACGTTTATCAACAAACCTGTCGGCTCGACGGCGACGCTCGTTGCCTCATTGTATCGCGAAAACCGCGTATCGATTCCCAAGGATATGGCGGAGATTCTGCTGTGCGGCATTTTGAGCGACACGCTCATTTTGCAGAGCGCAACGACGACCGACGTGGACAGAAAGATGGCTGAATATCTTTCCAACATCACAGGATTGGACGTGCAGACGCTGGGGCGCGACATCGTAACGGCAGGAAGCCACATCGGCGACCGAAAAGCCGGCGAGGTCATTCATCAGGATATGAAGGAATACAACGACGAGAAAATCAAGTACACGGTCAGCCAGATTGAAGTGGACAACACCGACGAGATAATGAGCCGCAAAAAAGAGTTCCTCGATGAGCTTGAGTTTGAGCGCAGAAGCCACGGCGCGCTGTTTTCGGCGCTGTTGGTCACGGACATCACCAAATTGTCGTCGATTATGCTTATGGTGAGCGAGGGCGACTTTTTGCAGCAGATTGATTTCCCGATAAAAGAATCCAATGTGTTCTACTTAAAAGACGTAGTGAGCCGCAAAAAGCAGCTTATCCCGATGTTGAGCGAACAACTCGAAAAAATCGCTGAATAAACGGCTGGTTTTGTAAAAACGGCGCGCTGAAACGGTATTTTGTTTTGGCTCGCCGTTTTTTTTGGCTTTTTTCGCGCGAAAAGTCAACGGCGATTGAGCGCGATAACGGCGCAATTATTTTTTTATATCTCCAAAAACGCCAAAAGAAAAAGCGCGGGGGCAAATTTTGCAATAAATCACATTAAAAGTTTAATAATTGCTTGTTGAAACGGCATAACTTTGCTAATATGGAAGTATGGCAAATGTGAATATTTCTGCAATAATCAAGTCTATAAGTTCTAAAAATCACGTTGGAATTATATCTTTCAATGAATTATGCGATTATTTTTATAAATATGCAAAAAAACATATTGATGAAAATGCGGATTTAGCACCGTATACAACGGCTGATTTTCAAACAACGCTCAGGCGCGATTTGAATATGCTTGCGCAAAACGGGGAAATTGTTCTGATTGCGCCTGACGAAGAAAAAATGGCGATTGCGATTGTGTCGTTCTATGTGGAGCGATATGCGTCGATTTTCAATGATATTCAGGATAATCCGGGCATTTCGTATCCGACGGTCGATGAGCTTCCCAAAAAGGTGCCGCGCGACATTTTGAGCAAGGTGAATGCGGCGGATTTTATCCAAGCGCACATCGAAAAGCCGCTCAAGGACGACTGCTCTCTGTATGCGCTTGAGTTCCCAAAGGGAGTGGCTTCTGTGCTGTTCCCGTCAACGATTACGGTTGAAAGCTTGCTGGAATCTGCTCTGGCAAAAATTCAGACATTGCTGGCAAAAGAGGAATCTCACGATTATTTCCTCAAAAAACTTATTGTGGCAAATCAGGGCAAAGAGATTTCAATAAACAATTTTTTTGACCAATTTGTGCAAAGTCCCCGCGATGCTGTGAATGCGCTGAAAACAAACGGCGATACATTCTATTATTGGAGTCAGTTGTGCTTTTTTATCAAGCAGGATTACGAAAAATCAAAGGAATACGACCAAAAAGATGTGAGCATTTTGCAGGCGGTGTATATCGCTGAGTTTGCAACTTCGTTTTACAAAAACAAAACGCAGCAGAATTTGCAGCGGGATTTGGCATTCAAACAGCTTGATAGTTCATTTTTGAAGCCGCCGTATTATTTTTCGTTTAGGGATATTTCAAAGTTTGCAGACGCAAAAGGTGTGCCGCTTTTGGGGCAGTACACGGAGCAGGAACTCAAAGATTACCTGCATTTGATAACAACCGATGCGCCTGAAAATATGCTTCCGCGCGTGCTTGTGTTCAAAACGGACGCGGACCAGCATTATTTTATCCTCAAAGACAAGGTGATTCCGCTCATTGTGCGCCTGTGTTCTGATGCGCGAATTACGGTACGCGAGCGAATGACAAACGAATGGTTTTCAACGCTCAGAAAATTCCAAATGCTTCCGGAAATGAAGTCGCAGATGGAGTTTGAGAAAAAATTGGAGCAGGAAGTCGATATAACATCGCCTGTTTTGTGTGCGCTGTTAAAATCACCGTTTTTGCCCACGATTCATTTTGAAATGCAGGAGGCGCGCACTCCGTCTTCTGAGTTGGTGAATCTGTTTATAAACGGCGAGTTGATTCCGTATAGCGAGATTTTGATGATGAGCCGTCAGGAATTGCTTGCCGATGCAAAAATCAAGTTGCCGTTTTGGTATTCGATTCCGGTGGTTTCGTGGTTTATGTCGCTTTTGTTCCGTCCGCCAAAGCCTAAAACTCCAAAGAAGTCGCCAAAAGAGAAAATCAAAGAAAAAATGCAGAAGAACGAGGAAACTGCGGCTATTGCCAAGGCTGAAGTTGCGGCTGCGGCGAGCGATAAGCGCAATCCGAAGATTTCGCGTGCGCGGGAACTTCGGGCATCGGCGCAATTTGCGGAAACGCAGCTTGTTCCTGCAAGTTCTTCGATTGACCGTGAGCTTGAATCGTATGTGCATGAATGGAATCAGTTGATTGATAAAACGGCTCGCGATAATCTTGTGGAAGATGTTAATTCGCTTATTCGTGATTATATGCGAAAAGTGTTGAGAACGCTGAAATCTGATGGATTTACGTTGGATAGAATCCAAAATCTTGCGGATACTCTCGTAAAAACGCCGAGTATGCAAAAAATTAAAAATCATGATGCGCTTTTTATGTATGTTCAATTATATATGATTAAGCTGGTAAAAAGCATTCCGAATTAACAAACATTCGATTTCGGCAGACTTTTCTAGCAAGTCTGCCGTTTTTTTACGAAAAAAAAGAAAATCTTGTCAAATTTGTATAAATTGCTTATATCTTATATATAGAATTATGTTACGAAGAAGAAGAGCGAGAGGTTTAAGAGCAATGCGAAGACTGACACGCGCGTCGGTGCGAAAAATGGCTGTGACAGAGATTTATTATGTTGCATACGCACTTTGCAGTCTTATTGAAAATATGGAATCTTTGCCGGAAGAAAGCGAAGGTCTGAAAACGCTGGTGTACAAAATGGCTTTTGGGTTGCAAAAAACCGAAGAATTTGACCAGCTCATAGAAAATGCGGTGTGCCGTCTGATGAAAGAGGGAAAATTGACTCCCGTAAATCCGAATGAGACTAGTGAAATGCCGAAAAAAAACGTTCGGCATCCGCACACTTCTCTTGCAGATTATATTGATGACAAGCCGAGTTCAAATGGCTATATGTACACACATCATTTTGATTATGACGGCGATTTGAAATACTCGTTTCGCGAGGACGAAAAAATTTCCCGTGCGTTTAGAAGTTGGGAAACAGAAACCGAAAACGATGTAAATTTTTGTCGAATGCTTTTTATTGGCGGTCGCACCGTTTTTTGCGATTTGCTCAAAACGGCATTCCTTTCCGACGGTCACGGCGCAAAAATTTCATCGCGCATCAAAAAACTTGCAACGAGTCTGAAACCTGTTGCGTTTTTGCAGGAGGCACTTTCGCTTTCTGATAATGAAGCAAAGTTGCTTTTGCTGGCGTATAAAACACGTTCAATAAAAGAATTGTGGTGCATAACATCGGCAATGCTTGATGAATACACTTGGTTTGATATTTATGGATATTTTCTGAATTTTTCTCCGCGTGAAGTGCAAAAAATGCTTCGTTTGGACGGAAAATTGGTGTCGTACGGCTTTATGGATTCAAGCGGCGAAATTGACGAGGATTCTTTAAGCTGCATTGCAAACGGTACGCTTGAAACTTTTTTTTCGGATATTGTAAAAGAGCAAGACACCGCCAACGCATTTTCGCTAGAGAGTTTTTCTGTCAACGCAAAGGCAATCGGGATTTGCAAAGCGATGCTTTCGGGGGAAAGCGCGGTGAACATTTTGTTGTACGGCGCTCCCGGTTCGGGAAAAACGGAGTTTGCAAAATCGTTGGCAAAACAATGCGGCTTAAAGGCTTTTGTGTTCAAAAATGACGCAGAATTGGATAATGAAAAGGGTATAAACTCTATTTGCCGTTTGAATTGTTTTTTATCGCTCAACAAAAGCGATAGTGTTATCATCGTGGACGAAGCTGATACGATATTGGAAACTCAACTTTCGCTGCTGAGTTTTTTGATGAATTCTGGGGATTCTTCGCCGAAAAAGGGTACTGTGAACAGAATGTTGGAAAATAGCTTAAATAAAGTTATTTGGATTGTAAATCACACGTCCCAAATCGAGACTTCAACACGCCGCAGATTTACCTATTCGATAAAATTCAATGAAATGACGGAAACTGCGCTCAAAGAAATTGCAGGCGAAAAAATTGCGAACTTAAAAATGGCTGATGAAACGCGCGAAAAAATCCTTGAACTGTGCGGACGGTATCGTGTTACGGGGGCAAGCGTGGATAATATGGTAAAAACGCTCAAAAGCCTTGATTTGTCGGACAATGAAAAAGCCATTGACGAGGTTCAAGAGGTGCTGGAGGCGAATTCGACGCTGCTTTTTGGCAAAGCAAAAATGCGAGAGCGGGTCGGCACGGAATATAATGTGGACGTGCTGAATTGTTCTGTGAGTGCTGAAAAAATCGTGAAAATGGTTAAAAATGCGATTGCGTTTGCAGAAAAAAATCGAGGAACGCAAAGCGGCATTCGCATTTTGCTTTACGGGGCAAGCGGTACGGGCAAAACGGAATTTGCGCGATATATTGCAAGTGAGATTCACAAAAAAATCCTGCTTCGGCGCGCTTCTGATGTGCTTGGAAAATATGTGGGCGAGAGCGAGAAAAATATTCGCGCTGCTTTTGAAGAGGCTGAACAGACCGGTTCAATTTTGCTTTTCGACGAGGCGGATTCTTTTTTTGCCGACCGTGAAGGCGCAAAACAGAGCTGGGAGCGAACGCTGACAAATGAATTTTTGACCCAAATGGAAGAATTTTCCGGGATTTTGATTTGCACTACCAATTTGAGAAGCATAATGGATACGGCGGCGTTGCGGCGATTTCATATTACGAGCGAATTTAAGTGTCTTTCTGAAAACGGCGTGAATACACTGTTGCAGCGGTTTTTCCCGAGTTTTGTTTTTGACGAAACGGCGGCGAAAACAATTTGTCGGTATGACACGGCAACGCCCGGCGATTTTGGAACGCTGATGTCAAAACTGCGGTTTATGGACAAAAATGAGGTAACTGCAGAATATATTTTTTCTGAATTGTGCAAAATTCAGGAAGAAAAATATGCCGGAAAATCAAAAAAAATCGGCTTTTAGAATACAGTGATGCGAATGAGAAAAGATGGCATAGAGGATTAAAAATCTTCTAAAACCTTATAATACAATAAAAATACGTTATGAATGGTTTTCAATAACAACTATTTTATTGTGTATTAGCAGAAATGCCGTTAAAATCTCAAAAAGCGGAGGATTTATGAACGCACACATACTTATAATCGAAGATGTGCCAGAAATGGCAGAATTGATTTCAATATATTTACAGAAATCTGGAATGGAAACCGAGAAATGCGAATCAGCGGAGATTGCGCTTGAGTGCTTAAAGAAAAAAGTTCCTGATTTGGTTGTTTTGGATTTGAATCTTCCGGGAATGAGCGGTTTGGATTTTCTGAAAAAATTCCGCACGGAATACAAAAAGACAATTCCAGTGGTAATTGTTTCTGCGCGTGATTCTGATGAGGACATCATTACTGCATTGGGATACGGAGCGGACGAATTTGTGACAAAGCCTTTTAGCCCGCACGTTTTGGCAGCCAGAATTGAGGCTAATCTTCGGCGGCAAATTGCGACAGAGGCGGCTGCAGAGGAAACGCTCCAGTTTGGTCCGTATACGCTTTATTTGAACAGTTGTGTTTTGAAAAAGGGCATTGAAAAAATCCCGCTTTCTACAAAAGAATACGAAGTTCTTGAATATTTGGCGAAAAATGCGGAGCAGCCGCTTTCTCCAGAGAAAATCTATAATGGCGTGTGGAAAACGCAATACGGCGATATTACGGCGGTGGCGGTGTATATCCAGCGGCTTCGCAAAAAGATTGAAACAGACCCCGCAAATCCTCATTTTATAAAAACGATGTTCGGAATGGGATACAGATTCGATTTTTCTAATAACGATGAAAATAAGAAATCAATTTAAGACTTTTATCATCGGAATGATTGTGATTCCGATAATTTGTTCGGCTTCTGTCCCGCTTTATTTGTATCTGTCTTCGCCTGAACACGTTTTGATGAAAGGTTACAAGGAAATCAGAAAACTTGAAAATCTTAAAATAGAAAACGAAGATTGGGATATTTTAAAAGAGGAATTGTGCAATGTTCCTCCTGATGTTCAAACGGCGGTTATTGCGGGACATTCTGCGGTTTTGTTGTCAACGATTCCGAACTTGAAACAGGGGACGATTATTGACGACAAGGAGATGTTTTCGTTTTTGAGGGAAACGAGCCGAAATTATTTTTACCAAGTTGTAACGCCGCAATTTTCGCAGAAAACAGATTTGCTCATTATCAGCCGAATGCCGCGCGAAAACCAGCACAGAAAGCACAAAATGACGTGGTTTTTGATTCCTGTGAGTATTTGCATCGGCGTGTTCGAGGTATTTTGCATTATTGCGATTATCGCGATTTCGCGGACGATTTCTCATTCGATTTTTATTCTTGAAAAAGATACTGAAAAAATTGCGTCTGGCGATTTGGATTTTGACCTCGAAGCAGATTCCGAAAAAAATCATCACACAAGCAATGAAATTACGTCTCTGCGGCAAAATCTGAACAAAATGCGCATTTCGCTCAAAGAAGAAACGGAACGGCGAACGCGCTTTATTATGGGGATTAGCCACGATTTACGGACTCCGGTCGCGCTTATCAGGGGATACACCGAAGCGATTACCGACGGCGTTGTTACGGAGCCTGAAGAGGTGAAAAAATCGCTTGCGGTGATTGGGAGCAAAACGCAGCAGTTGCAGTCGATGATTGACGAACTCATCAATTTTGTGAAACTCGATAGCCGTCAGTGGCGAAAACAGCTTTTGCCGCACGATATTTCGGCTCTGATTCGCGATTTTGCCAAAGGCGCTGAAATGACGGGGAATGTTTACAATCGCACTATTTCGGTATCAATTTCGCTGCGGGACAAAATCATCGTTCCTGTTGACACAATGCTTTTTAATCGCGTTCTTGAAAATATTTTTAGCAACGCGCTTCGATACACAAAGATAAACGATTCGATTGCAATAACGGCGAGCGAAAAAGATAACGTTGTTTCAATATCGATTGCAGATTCTGGAATTGGCATTGAAAAAGAAGATTTGCCGAATATTTTTGACCTGTTTTACCGCGGGACAAACAGCAGACGCGAAGAGGGAATGGGGATTGGACTTGCGGTGGTGAAAAATATCGTTGACACGCACGGTTGGCGGATTTTTGCAGATTCAAAGAAAGGCGAGGGGACTCGTTTTACAATCGAAATTCCTGTTTGATTTTTACAAAATTGATTCCAAAAACGAATTCAAAAACAAAATTCCGTTTTCGGTGAGTGCGAAAATAGTTTCATCTTTTCCGTTGACGCATTTTGTGTAAATCCTTGCATTGCCGCGTTTTATCCAGTTTGAAAAAATACCGTTTTCAGCTCCGAGACGCTCAAAAAGATTTTTTCCAAATCGTTTTCTGAATTCCGCTTCGTTTATTCCCGAAAGCAATCGAAATCCCATCATTAAAAATTCACTTTCTTGGATTTCTGGCGACAAAGTTTCGGTTTCACACGGGATTTTT
Organism: uncultured Treponema sp.; assembly: GCA_937893155.1. Taxonomy (GTDB): domain Bacteria; phylum Spirochaetota; class Spirochaetia; order Treponematales; family Treponemataceae; genus Treponema_D. Next base: position 12,023 of record CALBGU010000097.1, read on the forward strand.
TCGGCAGAAATTTCATCTGAAAGCCAAAATGACGTGTATCTTTCAATAGTATCGGTGTTTGTCCAGCGAATCCCAGTTTTTCCGTACAAACTCCCCGTTGCGCCGCTTCCTGCGCCCACATAATCTTGAAGGTGCCAATAGACCGAGTTGTGCAGACTTTCGGCATGCGGTTTTGCAAAATTAGAAACCTCGTACTGCAAAAATCCGTTTGATTTCAAAAAATCTCTGCCTAAAATCCATTGTGAATCAGCTTCGTCGGAATCAAAAAAAATGCGCCCTGATTCTATGCTGCGAAAAAGCGGTGTATTTTCTTCTACCATAAGGGAATACAAAGAAATATGTTCTGGCGAAAACGAGACTATTTCTGCCAAACTCGAAAGAAATTCTGTTGCATTTTGGTTTGGTAAACCTGCGATTGCATCAAGTGAAAGCCGTCCGTTCCATTTTTTTTTCACCAATTCGAGCGCGTCTAGTGTTGTTTTTCGGCTACAACGGCGGCTGACAGTGCGCAAAGCCGAATCATTGAGCGACTGTACGCCGAGCGAAAGTCTGTCTACTCCAGAATTTTGTGCGGTGGACAATATTTGTGCAGAAACGTCGTCGGGATTCATTTCGACCGTAAATTCTGCGGGATTTTTTTTGCTCATCGCTAAAATCTGCGTGCAAAGCCGCTCTAATTGCGCAGGGGAGAGCAGGCTCGGTGTGCCGCCGCCGATGTAGACGGTGTGCCACGAGGTAATGCGGTGGATTTTTTTTCGGAACGCAATTTCTGCCAAAACGGCTGAAATGTATTCATCAGGAACGCCGTTTTGGCACGGAACGCTAAAAAAATCGCAATATGCGCATTTCTTTTTGCAAAACGGAATATGCACATACAGCGAAACGCAATCTTTTAATATAATTTGATTTTGTTGAACGGGAAATAGCACAAAAGTGCCCTGCCTTTTATTTGCTCATTGGTGATAGCGCCCCAAAGTCGCGAGTCTGTGGCTTCTACGCGGTTATCGGCAAGTACAAAATATTCGCCTTTTGCCAATTTTATTTCGTCGAACGAACCGATTGCGCCGAGAGAAGTGTCCCACATGACTGGAATTGAAAAAATGTGAACATCGTATTTGTTTTGAATCAATTCAAACTCGGTTAAAAAATGTGTTTGGTCGGCTGGCTTTATGTAGAGCACATAATCTCTCATATAAATCGTATCGCCGGGAATCCCGATTACACGGCGCAAATCGGCGGTTTCTGCCATTTTCGTGCCGTTGTGGTACGGATAAAAACGCCGCGCGGTAATAAAACTCATTAATTGTGTTATGATTTTTTCTTTGCGCAGCAATGTCTTTGATTTTACATTTTGCACCAAAATAGTGTCGCCTCGTTTGGGCGTTCGTATGAGCGGCGTGATAAAAATCGAGCTTCCCTGCTCAATGTTCGGACTCATCGACGCCGATTTTTGCATAACGGGATACAAAACAAAATTATTGACCGCCGTTATCACCAAAAAAACGATTATCGCGGTAATCACGATTTTGAAAATCTTGCTATCGTGTTCCCGTTTCCAATCACTTGCATATTCGTATATATCTTTCTGTTTAGCCATAAGATTACCATATCACAGACTTCAATGCCTTGCAAGTAACTCAAAATAGGCATATACTGTAAATATGGCTGAGAAAGTGAAAATTATTGCGCAAAACAAAAAAGCGCGTTTTAATTATTTTGTAGAAGAATCATTTGAGTGCGGCATTGAGCTTTTGGGCACGGAAGTAAAATCGGTGAAGGCGGGAAGCATATCGTTTGCGGATTCTTTTGCCGAAATAAAAAATGGGGAAGTGTGGGTAAAAGGGTGTCACATTTCAGAATATTCGTATTCATCGGTCTTTAATCATAATCCTGACCGCCCTAAGAAGTTGCTTTTGCATAAAGACGAAATAAAACGGCTGGTTCGCAAGGTCGATGAAAAAGGATTTACGCTTGTTCCGCTGGATTTTTATCTAAAGCACGGGCTGGTAAAAATGACGCTCGGCGTGTGCAAGGGCAAAAAGTTGTACGATAAGCGCGCGGATATTCGAGCACGAGATGTGAGCCGCGATATTCAGAGGGAATTCCGTAACGAGCGATAACGGTGTCCCGAGAGAGTTTTTAATGAAAAAACACAGGCAAATTTTCGCAATTTTTGTGCTTTTCTCTTCTTTTTTCTGCATTCCAGCGGTTGCAGAAGCAATTCCTGTCGATTTTTATGCCGCAATTTCCGATTCCAAAGACACGAATATGATTCGTATGACTGAAAATTTGTATTTTCAGCAGTTGAATTCGCTTGATGGCTACGATGTTTCAGACCGCCGTCCTGAAGAATGGCAAAAAAAAGACGAAGATGCTTCTGATTCGATAGTTTTTTTTGCAGAAATTCAGGAATCTCCTGATTCTGCGGGGTGGATTTGCATTTTGAACGCTATTAGCCGCCTTTCTGGCGAGCGGAAAACGTCGGTAAAAATCTATGATTCGTATTACAAAATTTTGCTGGACGCAAAAAATTCGCTGGTTTCGCTACTTTCGTCGTTGAATTCCGATGGTGCAGAGGCAGTTGTGGAGTCTGAGAAAAAAACGGAAGTTCCTTCGCAAAAAGCGCTGTCTGTAGAAAGCATTGCAGGAAACTGGACGGGCGAGCCATATATAGAAAAAATCGTGATTTTGCGCGGCGGCAAAGGTTTTGTGATTTACAAAAATGGTGCGTCAATGACGATTCAGGTGTCGATTTCGGGAAATTCAGTGCATGTGCAGCAGGTTGGGCGTCCCAACGCCTCGTATTATCCCGAGCTTCCGCGAGAAACGGCGATGTTGGTTGCACGAACCGCTGCTCCTATTGAATGGAATTTGTCAATGACCGACGACGATACGCTTTCGGGCAAAAAATCAACGCTGGAGCCAGCGGATACCCCAGAAGGCGCGGTAAGTGCTCATGTTGAAGTTGTATGGCAGCGAAAAAAATAAAAACGCAGACGAAAACTTGTTTTTATCAACTCGTTTCGTTTGCGTTTTTTTGCATTTTATAAAATCCCAAAAAGATTATTTACCTGCGTCCCAAGCCTCTTTGAGCGTTTTGCTTGCTTTCGGGTCGGTTTGAATATTTTTCCATGCATTATATGCAAATGCGCAGAATACAGAACAGAAAAATGCTGCAAATACCGCAATTATCAATTTTTTAGCTCTGCCCTGTGATTTTGATTCGATGAATGGAGTTTCTGGAGCAACAACATAATCCGAAGATAAAATAAGATTTACTTGCTGTCTAAGTGCGATTAAATTTGTCGCCCCCCCCAGATCGGAAGAGC
>CALBGU010000098.1 GCA_937893155.1 uncultured Treponema sp.
TTTTAAAAAAGGCGGTCGTATCTAAAAAAATATTCAGTCCTTTTAAAAAAAGACGCTCGTGTTTAAATAGATATTCGCTCCTTTTTAAAAAAGACGCGCGTGTTTAAATAGATATTCGTTACTTTTTAAAAAAGACAGGCGTATCTAAAAAAATATTCACAGACTTTTAGACTCGGCAGGGAATGTTAAAAAAAATCGCACTATATTTCAGAAAATCTGCTCATCTTGTCATTGGCGAACTTGTTTCGGAATCTTTTTTTTCAGCAAACTCGTTTCCTGAATAGAAATCATCAATAAATTCTCAGCGAGGTTGTTCGACGGCTCGAATGAAGAAAAAAAGCGGCGCTGTTGTTTCACAAAACAAAAAAAAGTTGTAAATGTCTAAAATGTGTACCGAATTGTTTTTTTGTATATGATATAATGGTCGTATGACGGTAAAACATTTGATTTTTGATTTAGACAATACGCTGTATCCCGCAACTTCAAAAATGGACGACGGAATCACGCGCCGAATGATAACGTTTGTTGCCGATTGGCTCAAAACCGACCGTGCGCATGCCGAAATCCTCCGCGCCGAAGGTTTGCCCCGCTACGGAACAACTCTCGAATGGCTTATGCAAGAAGCTGGACTGCAAGATATAGAAGCGTATTTCCGCGCCGTTCACCCGGAAGAAGAAGCGGAAGAACTAGACGAAAATCCTGAGTTGCGCCCGTTTTTGCAGTCGCTTTTGGATTCGGGGCTGACCTTTTCTGTGTTGTCTAATGCGCCGATAGAGCACGTCGAGCGCGTTTTGCGAAAATTGAACATCATAGATTTATTTTCGAGACTGACCGATATTCGTGCCTGCCATCTTCGCGGCAAGCCGTACAAAAGCGCATACGAAACTGCTTTGCATGCAGCGGGTGCAACGCTTGAAAACACGCTTTTTTTTGATGACCACATAAAATACACCGACGGATTTGCGGCGCTCGGCGGAAATGCGGTTCTTGTGGGGCGAAATTCGCTTCCGGTTGACTCAATTCACGCTTCGGCAAGCGAAGAAAAAAGCGCAGACGCAAAACGCTGGGAAAATGAAGCCATTTTTAGCGAAAGCAAACTTTCTGGTAAAATTTTTCACATTTCTTCGATATTTGATGTGAAAAACCTCTTGCAACAAATTTCATTTTTGTGATATACTCTAAGCACAAACGGGGATATAGCTCATCTGGTAGAGCGACAGGTTCGCAATCTGTAGGTGGTCGGTTCGAGTCCGATTATCTCCAATCAGAAAGCAGGTACTTTTTGGTATCTGCTTTTTTTATGCCTACTATAATCAACCATAAAAAAAACGCCCTCAGAATGTGAGAGCGTTTCGCTGCAGAAACTAATACACAAAAATGCGATTCGATTACGGCTGCTTTCCGATGTAAGCCAAAATTCCGCCGTCAACATACAAAATGTGTCCGTTCACCGCGTTTGAAGCGTCTGACGCAAGGAAAACCGCAGGTCCGCGGAGTTCTTCAGGCAAAAGCCAGCGTCCTGCGGGCGTACGTCCAACGATGAACTGGTCGAACGGGTGACGGCTTCCGTCTGCCTGCCGCTCGCGCAAAGGCGCAGTTTGCGGAGTTGCAATGTATCCCGGTCCAATGCCGTTGCACTGAATGTTCTGCGCGCCGTATTCTGCGCAAATGTTGCGGGTAAGCATTTTCAAGCCGCCCTTTGCCGCCGCGTATGCCGAAACGGTTTCACGACCAAGCTCGCTCATCATCGAACAAATGTTGATGATTTTGCCGTGTCCTTTTTTTATCATTCCCGGAAGAACCGCTTTTGAAACGATGAACGGTCCGTTTAAGTCAATGTCGATGACTTGGCGGAAATCCGCCGCGCTCATTTCGGTCATCGGAATGCGCTTGATAATACCAGCGTTATTCACCAGAATGTCTACCGTGCCAACGTCCAGCTCGATTTTCTTCACTGTTTCCTGCACCGCTGCTTCATCAGTAACATCGCAAATATAGCCGTGAGCGTCGATTCCCAATTCCTTGTATGACGCAAGACCTCTGTCGAGCTGCTCTTGTCCTCGGTCATTAAAAACGATTTTTGCACCCGCAGCCGCGTATGCAGAAGCAATCGCGAAACCAATGCCGTAAGACGCACCGGTAACCCAAGCCACCTTGCCTTCAAGGCTAAAGCTGTTCATATCAAACTTTTCCATTGAAAAATCCTCCGAAATCTACGATTCATTATAGCGGATTTTTTCGGGATTGCGACGACAAGATTTATCACTCTTCCGACACGGTTACGGGAATTTCTTCAGCAAAAATTTTTTCGATATTCAAAATCGAAATGAACGTATCGTCCTTTTTGCAAATTCCCGAAATAAACTCCGCCGAAATCGCGTTTCCAAACTTTGGTGGCGGCTCAATAATCTCATCTTCAATGTCGATAACCTCATTCACGCTGTCCGCAACCGCGCCAAAAAGCGTAATGCTGCTCTGCTCGCCGTCCGCGTCCGCCGTTTTTGACGGCAACTCCAAAACGATAATCCGCGTGAATTTTGACGGCGCAGAATCGGGCAGTGAAAATCGTTTTCTAAAATTGACAACCGTAATTCCCTGATTTCTTGAATTTATCAAGCCTTCGATATACGGCGCAGTGCAAGGCAATTTCGTGGCATCGCGATAAGTCAAAACTTCCTGCACATGAAACACATCGATTGCGTACAGTTTTTCGTTTAGCGAGAATGTTAAAAATTGATGTATCACGACCTGCCTCCTTAAAATTCCTCAAAATCGCTGTCGCTAATAAGCTGGTCAACCGTTTTGGATTTTTGCGAAGACGGCATTGCAGGCGATTTTTTCGATTTTTCCGACGTATCTAACGCAATTTCATCATCGTCAATCGCAGACGCGGGCGCATTTTTTGCAATCGAACTAACCACAGAACTGACGGTTTTCTTTTGTTTTTGCACGCTATTTTCGTCTGCCTTTTGTGCATTGCGCAATTTCCGCGCTTCACGCATTTCTTCGGTTTGAGCACGCATTTCTGACGCACGGCGCGCAAACGCCTCTGATTCATACGATTCGTGCACAGATACCGCCGCTTCCGCTTCGTCAACATTATTTTCCAACTTAAAAAATCCCACTGCTTTCACCAAATCTTTCGCATTCGATGACAATTCCTGCGCCATCGCCGCCAATTCTTCCGAAGCCGACGCATTTTGCTGCACCACGCTGTCAAGCTGGAGAATCGCTCGGCTCACCTGCTCCGCGCCATTGTCTTGCTCTCGGCTTGCATGGGCGATTTCTTCCACCAGTTGCGCGGTTTCCTGCACATTCGGCACAACCCCCGAAATCACCGAATTCGCCTGCTCCGCAAGCAAAATCGTGTTCTTTGACAAATCGGTGATTTCGCTTGCCGCAAGCGCACTGCGTTCCGCGAGTTTCCGAACTTCGCTCGCAACCACCGCAAATCCCTTGCCTGCCTCGCCAGCGCGAGCCGCCTCAATCGCCGCATTGAGCGCAAGCAGATTTGTTTGATTTGAAATTTCGCCGATAATCGTAATTTTTCCCGCGATTTCCTTAACCGCAAGCATTGCTTTATTCACCGAATCGCCGCCCGTCTTGGCATTTTCGTTTGTGCGCACGGCAATTTCCCCAGTCTTTATGGCATTTTCAGCATTTTGTTTGATGTTGCTCGCCATTTCTTCCATCGTCGCGCTCATTTCCTCGGTCGAAGCAGCCTGTTCGCTCGCACCCGTAGACACCGCCTGACTGGTCGCACTGATTTGCTCACAGCCGTGCTTCATCTGCACCGCCGTAGAAGCCACGATATTAAGCGTCGAAATGAACGTCTGAAGCATTTTCCCAAGAGAACGGCTAATCAAGCCAAGCTCGTCCCCGCGCTCATCATTCATCAAAATCGCTTTTTCTTTTTCCGAAAGCGACGACAGCATTAAATCGCCTGCGCCCACATCTTGCAACGCCTTGGTAAGTAGCGCCATCGGCGATTTTATCGACTGAATCACAATATAGGTAAAAACGATAATCACGAGCGCAGCCACCAGCGTAATCACAAACAGCACCGATTGTTTTTTGCTGATTTCCGCCTCAAACGTCGCGCTAAACGTGCCGTTGAGTTCCAGACACTCCGATTTTAGCTTTTCAAGATCAAAATCATACGAACGCGAAAGAATCGAAAGCGCCTCAAGTTCATCTAACAGCTCAGCATCGTCCTGCGTGCCTGCCGTTTGCAGAGCCGCCGAAAGCGCCTTGAGCCAATTTTCGCGGCGCTCTCGGATTTCTAATCGCTGCGATTTTAACTTAGCCCACAGCGGCAGCACTGATTCAGGCAAATCCAAAGCATCAATCTGCGACGAAAATTCGTCCTCCGCCGACTCAAGCGACGCAATATCGTTTGTGATTTCATTCCAGTTTGCCGTTCCGCGCTGATTTCGTAACGTTAAATCATACAGAATGGTTTGGATTTCCTTGTTAAAAGAAGCCATTTGAGAGGGCAAATAGGTATAAAGTTGCGACTGAGCACCGATTTTTCCGCCCTGCTGCCGAACATTTTTTGTGAGCTGCTGCATAAAGACAGCCTCGCATAGCAGAGCAATGACCAAAAAACCGAAGCACACATACAGCTTCGCACCGATTTTTACGTTGTCCAAACGCAATTTCATATTTCCCCCTGACGCTGTTTTTGCGCCGCCTCATTTGCATCGTTGATATTTTCAAGTTCATCAATCGAAAATATCAAATCCGAATTCAAAACAATGATATAATTTCCGCCGCGAATTCCAACGCCGCTCACAAATCGAGAAGCAATCGTGTTGCCCATCGGCGGAGGCTCTTCCGCCATCTCAAGTTCAATGACTTCCTGCACCGAATCCACTATTGCGCCAAAAAGAACCGTTCGACCGCACAAATTCGCTTCAAAAACGATAATGCGGGTGTTCGCATCGCATTTTTTGCTTTCCAGCCCAAATTTCTCCCGCAACCGCACAACCGCGATATTGGCATCTCGAGAACGAATAATTCCTGCGATAAGCGGGTCTGGACAAGGCAGCGTTTGCGGCTCGCGAAACTCCAAAACCTCGCGCACCCGAAACACGCTCACTGCATATTGTGCCTCGCCCACTCGGAACGTCAAGAACTGCTCAGACATCTTTCGCGCACCTCAATCCTCAAAATTCTTCAAAATCAGAATCGCTGATTGCACTCGCAAACATATTTTGGATAGTCGGTTTTGAAGACGACGGATTTTGCGCGTTCACATTCTTTTGCGCCGCAGAACCAATCCCGCTCGCAGAAGACTCAGACGCATTTTTCTGGGCAGGGACGCTCTGCGGGTTTTCTGCACCGCCATTCACCGCAATTTCCGACTGCATTTCGCTTTCACGCTTTTGCACAGAAACCGTTTTAGGCGTTGCGCTTTTCTTTGGCATATCAGCGGGCACATCTGCAAAAGAGCGCTCTTCCGTCATCTCATAAGCCGAAGCATTGTCCGTTTCCGCATCGTCGTTAATCTTGAAAACGCTGATTGCACGCACCAATTTTGACGAATTCGCCGAAAGCTCCTCCGCCATCGCCGCCATTTCTTCCGCCGCCGACGCATTTTGCTGCACCACCGTATCAAGCTGCGTAATCGCCATAGAAATCTGCTCCGCGCCCTTGTCTTGCTCGCGGCTCGCCGTTGCGATTTCGTCCACCAACTGCGTCGTCTGCTCGATAGACGGAATCACATTGTCAATCATCTCGCCCGCGTGCTCTGCCAATTTGAGCGTTTTTGCCGAAATCGTGCTGATTTCGTTTGCAGACACCGCGCTCCGTTCAGCCAGTTTTCTGATTTCGCTTGCCACCACCGCAAAGCCCTTGCCCGCCTCGCCTGCGCGCGCCGCTTCAATCGCCGCATTGAGCGCAAGCAAATTCGTCTGGCTTGAAATATCTTCGATAATACCGATTTTCCCCGAAATCTCTTTCACCGCCTCAAGCGATTCCGACACGGCTTTTCCGCCCGATTGCCCGTCCTGCGCCGTCTTAGTTGCAATAGTGCCCGTTTTGCCTGCATTCTCGGCGTTCTGCTTGATGTTGCTTGCCATCTGCTCCATCGTCGCGCTCATCTCTTCGGTAGAAGCCGCCTGCTCGCTCGCACCCGCCGAAACGCTCTGGCTCGTTGCGCTGATTTGCTCGCTGCCCTCGCGCACCTGCTCGGCAATCGAACGCACCGTCGAAACCGTATGCGATACCGAATGAATCATATGCTTCATCGACAAAGCCATTTTTCCGATTTCATCGCTCCGCTTTTCGATTTTCCGCATTGCGTCCTTGTCGATTCCGTTCATCGTCAAGTCGCCGCTTGCCACGTCCTCAAGCGTGTCGTGCAAATTGTTAATCGGTCGCGCAATTCCGTTCGCAAACCAAATGCCAAACGCAATAGACAGCGCCAGAATCACCGCCGTAACCGCCGCCAGCGAAATCGCCATCGCGTTAAGCGCGTCGTGAAAATCACTCGTCGCCGCAAGAACCGCCACCGCAAAATTGGTGTTCGGAATCGGCTCGTAGGCAACAAAGAAACTGCGTCCCTTCGTGAACTTGATAGTTTCCGCGCCCGTTTCGCCGCTCATCATCTTTTTGGCAATCTGCGCCATTTCGCTGTAGCCCTTGTCTTTTCGGGAAAGCGACTCAAATGTTTCGTGATTATCAACCCAAGACGCATCTGCCGCCCCCACGATTTCGCCCGTGGAGCGCGCCAAAATGAGCGGGTGCCCCGTCTTGCCGATTAAAATGGCAGAACACAGCGCACTGAGCATATCCGTCGACTTGTTCAAACTGATAACACCGATGATATTGCCCTCCGTATCGCGCATCGGCACTGCATACAGCATTGACATTTCGTTCTTCAATTTGCTCAAAATCGGCTCGCTCACCATATTTTCGCCCGCTATTGCCACCTTAAAATAATCGCGGTCTTTGATGTTGACGCTTTTTCCCTCGCTGTTAAAGCCATCGCCGTTTGCGTCCACAATCACAAAATAGCGGTGACCACTTTTTGTATCCACGTCGTCAGCTACCGACAGCGCCTTCTCCAGAATCGAAATCTCCGCGTTCCGCATTGTTTTTCGGTGAGCAATCGACTCCAGACGAATCATCTCTTGCGCAATCGCACTGTCAAGATAATGCGCCGCTTCGTCCGCAATCAACTCAAAATTAGACAGCGTTGAATTTGACACCGCAATATCCGAGAACACCATCGACACGTTGAAAAGCAGCGCGCCGAGCACCACTGCAACCAACGAAAATGCAAAAATAATCTTTGCTTTCAATGTTTTCATGCTAACTCCTTTTTTTTCATCGCTTTCAATAAAGCTTTACATAGTAATCCAAACCGACTTTGCACCACTATGCAAAGCATCATCGCCGCTTCCTGCGCAACATCGTCGCACTACCCTGCGATAAACCTTCGCACTACCCTGCAACGCATTGCCGCACACCCCTGCGACGAGTCAGCGCAAGAGAGTGCGATGCCCTTGAGCATTAGCCCACGATTTTTTTGACAACCGCAAGCAATTTTTCCGCCGTAAACGGTTTGACAATCCAGCCCGTTGCGCCAGCCGCCTTGCCTTCCTGCATTTTTTCCTGCTGGTTTTCGGTGGTAAGCGCGATAATCGGGGTAAACTTGTAGCCCTGCGTCTGCCGCAGTTGCTTCGTCAGCTCGATGCCGTCCATTCGAGGCATATTGATGTCGGTAATCACCAAAGAAAATTTTTCGGCTTGAGCTTTTTCAAGCGCCTCTACGCCGTCTTCTGCTTCCACAACCTCGTAGCCTTCATTGCTCAAAATAAAACTCAAACTCTTTCGAATAGATAGCGAATCATCAACTGCCAGTATTTTTTTCTCTGCCATAATAAAAACTCCTATGCTATCGGTTTCCCGATATTTTGTATTTTGTTATTGCCGTAAAACAGCAACTCGTACAATCCTTTGCTTATCGTCTCACCGCGGAAAGCATTGCCTGCGCAATATCCGGAAGCGGCACGATTTTATCCACCCCGCCGAGCTTAACCGCCTCGCCGGGCATTCCGTAGACGATGCACGTCGCTTCGTCCTGCGCAATCGTGAATGCACCCGTGTCGTGCATTTCTTTCATTCCGTGCGCCCCGTCGTCGCCCATTCCCGTCATAATAATGCCCACCGCATTCTGCCCCGCGTAACGCGCCGCGCTTCTAAAAAGCACATCGACGCTCGGACGGTGGCGCGACACAAGCGGACCTTCCTTGACTTCCACATAATACCGATTTCCGTCGCGCTTTAAAAGCGTGTGAAAATCGCCGGGGGCCACAAGCGCCCGCCCCTGAATCACATCGTCGCCGTCCTCGGCTTCCTTCACAGTAATTTTGCACAGCCCGTCGAGCCGCTGGGCAAACGCCGCCGTAAAATGCTTAGGCATATGCTGCACAATCACGATTCCGGGCGCGTCTGCCGGGAGCATTTCAAGGAAATCTTTGAGCGCCTCCGTGCCGCCCGTACTTGCCCCCACAACCACGACGCGTTCTGCCGTCTTGAGCACCGTAAAATTGCCCGCTTCGGGTTTTTCCAAAATCACGTCCGCCGACAATTTGGGCTGCACGCGGTCAGAAAGCCGCTCCCCCGCATTGTGCAATTCAGTTGCCGCCGTGCTGACCGCCTTTTTTATATCATCAGAGGCTTTTTCGCGCAACACTTGCACACTCTGCTTCATTCGCTGCCCCGTGAGCGCAGACGGAATAAGACTCTTGAGCTTGCCCGTGCTCTTAAACGCCGCCTTCACCGCATCGCCGATAATCGTCCGCGACTCCTCGATAAACTTTCGCGTCCCCAGCGCAGGCTTTGAAATAACATCGCAAGCTCCGTATTCAAGGGCTTTTACCGCATTTTCGCTTCCTTTCTCAGCGCCCGCCGCACACACCACAACGGGAATCGGGTCAACCGTGGCATTCAATTTTCTGAGGAACGTCAATCCGTCCATTCGCGCCATTTCGATGTCCAAAATAATAACATCAGGACGTTCTTGCTGGATTTTCTTTACGCCGAAAATCGGGTCGCTCGCCGTAGCGATGACTTTGATTTCGGGGTCAAGATTCAAAACGTCCGACATTGTTTGGCGCACAAGCGCGGAATCATCGATGATTAAAACTTTGATTGCCATTTTTTGTCCTCTTTTTATGAAATTTTCCTAAACACAGTCGGAGCCATATTCTGAAGCGGAAGATTCATTCCAAAAATCGTTTCAGAATGTCCTAAAAACAGATAGCCGCCGGGAACGAGCTGGTTTACGAGTTTTCTAACGACAGCTTCTTGCGTCGATTTGTCAAAGTATATTAACACATTTCGGCAAAATATGATGTTTTTCATACCGCACGACGCATAATTTGAATCCATAAAATTAAGCCGCTGAAACGAAACTTTGTTGCGAACGTCCTCTTTCACACGCACCAATGCTTTTTCGTGGTCGCAACTGCGCAAAAAATACCGCTTTTTCAAGTCATACGACAATTTATCCACCGACGACATCGGATAAACCGCATTCATCGCTTTGTTCAAAACTTTGGTGGAAATATCGGTGGCAAGGATTTTGTAGTCCATAAACATCTGCGGCATTGTCCGCAACGCTTCGTGCATCACCATCGAAAGCGTGTACGGCTCCTCGCCCGACGAACACCCCGCAGACCAGATTTCTAATTTTTGGAGTCCTTTTTTTTGGAATTCGGGCAGCACCGACCGTGTCATATACTCAAAATGCGAGTTTTCGCGAAAAAAATGCGTCAGATTCGTGGTAAGCGCGTCAATCATCAAAATCATTTCTTCCTGACCTGCTTTGTGGTCTGCAAAAACGTAGTCGATGTATTGATTAAAATTGCGAAAATGCAGCGCCTTTAGCCGCCCAGAAAGCCGCGCCTGAATCATCAATTTTTTTGATTCAGGCATCTTTATGCCGACGTTTTCCTCCATAAATTGCGCGATTTTACGGAATTGCGCGTCAGAGAGAGTTGTTTCATCTGTTTTTAGGACTGAAATATAGTTGCTCATCTACTTATATTTTCCTGCTCCAAGCGATGCACAACGGCAGAAAGTTTGAATACATCAAAAATCAGTGCAACAGAACCGTCGCCCAAAATCGTTGCCCCCGAAAGCCCCTCGATGTTCTTGTAGAGCTTTCCAAGCGGCTTTATGACCGTCTGGTGATTGCCAATAACCTTATCCACAATGATTCCGATTTTGCTCGTCTGGTCGTTCACCACAACCACCTGCTCATCAATCGGCTGCTCGCCCTTTTCGTCAAAATACCGCCGCATATTGATGCACGGCAGAAATTGCCCGCGCGCAGTAATGTGGGAGCACATTCCGCCATCGTCTTCGCCCTCTGGCTCGTATTCCACGCACTCGTCCACGTTGGTCAGCGGAATGACATATTTGTTTTCGCCGATTTGCACCAACATTCCCTCAATAATCGCGAGAGTCAGCGGAATCTTGAGGATAAAAGCAGAACCTTTTCCCGGCGTGCTCTCAATGGCAATCGTGCCGCCCAGCGTGGTAATATTGCGCTTCACCACGTCCATACCGACTCCGCGCCCCGAAATATCCGACACCTTCGCCGCCGTGGAAAATCCCGGGCGAAAAATCAGCTCGTCAATTTCAGAATCCGACAACTTATCCTCAGCCTTGATTAAGCCCTTCTCAAGCCCCTTCTGACGCACACGCTCGCGGTTTATTCCCGCACCGTCGTCCGCAATCGTGATATGCACAAATGCGCCGGCGTGCTTTGCCGACAGCGTAATCGTTCCTTGCGCATTCTTTCCCGCAGCCACGCGAACATCGGGCGTTTCAACACCGTGGTCGGCGGCATTTCGGATAAGATGCACGAGCGGGTCATTGAGCTTTTCGATGACGGTTTTGTCAAGTTCGGTCTCCGCGCCCTCGGTTACCATTTCGATATTTTTGCCCAATTCAGCCGCAAGGTCTCGCACAAGGCGGCGGAATCGGCTAAAAATCGTACCAATCGGCAGCATTCGCATATCCATCGACGTATCGCGCAGACTCAAAATCAGCCGCTCGCTCGATTCGCTCAAACTCGTTAGCGCAGGCAATTTCATATCCTGAGCAAGTTGGCTCAAGCGCGCATTGAACGTCACCATTTCGCCCACAAGGTCAATGAGCTGGTCCAGTTTTTCGCTCGACACGCGGATTGACTGCGATGCTTGCGGAGCCTGCGCCGTTTGCGACGGCTTGGGCTTGTTGCCCTCACTGATAATTTTGGTAATATGCTCCTGCTCGGCAAGCGCAGATTGAATCTGTTGCTTTGAAATCGACGTATTTTCCACGAGCAACTGCCCGAGTTTTTTCTGCTGGGCAATCAAACTGTCGAGTTCAGAGCGATTGATTTCGTGGCGGTCAACCAGAATTTCGCCGATTTTTCGAGTGCCAGACGACCCAATATCGATTTTCTCGCAGGTAACTTTGGAATCGTTGTCCAAAAAAATAAACACGTCTTGAATATCGTTTTCGGACTTTTCGGTCGTCAAAATCACGTCCCACGAAAAATAGCATTTTTCAGGGTCAATTTCGCTCAGCGGCGGCAGCGATTCATAAAACGGCACGACCGTCGATGTTCCAAGCTCGGTCAATTCCTTTATCAGCAACGCCGGGCGCGTACCGTTTCGCATAATTTCCGCAGACGGTCGGAACATAATTCGCCACGTATTTTCCGCTCCCGCCTGCTTCTGAGGCTGTGCTTCGCTGCTTTTTTGCTCAGACGATTTTTCGGAATTTCCGTCATTTTTGTACGGCTGCACATAGCGCTGAAAATCCGATACAATTTTATCAGACACCGTTTGCAATTCAGGCGGCACAGGATTCGCCGCAAGCAAATCGCGAATATGGTCGCGGGCAGAAAGCGTAAAATTGATAAGCTCGTGAGTGACAGGCACAATCCCGTTCCGCACGAGGTCGAACGTGCTTTCAATTTCGTGCGTAAAATGCGACACGGCATCAAAACCGAACATTGCCGCACTGCCCTTAATCGTGTGCATTGCGCGAAAAACCGCGCCAATCGTCTCGGCATTCTGAGGGTCTTCCTCCAATGCCAAAAGCTGACCTTCGAGATTATCCAAAAGTTCTGTCGCTTCTTCCAAAAAAACGGCGTTCATCTGTTCAAGCATTTTTTACCTCTTTCGATTTCTTTGAATTAAACTCGGAAAGTGAAACACCGCAGGATTTGCAGAATTTCTCGATAACTTCGGGAATTTCGCCTGTGATAGAAAAAGACACACCTCTTTTTTCAGCTTCAAGAAATGATGCAATGATTACTTGGATTGCCGACACATCAATATCGTCTACGCCAGAAATATCAAGCTGCACATCTTTTGCCGTTTCAAAGGCTTCTAAGAGTTCCGCTTTTTCAGAGGCAGCCTCTTCAATTCCCGCTTCTCCAACCCATTTTATCAGTTTTGGTTCATCATTTTTTTTCAATTTTTTCCTCCAAGCGAAAACTCTTTTTTTTTTGAATAAAGTCTTGTATACTTATTTATATTTTACTATCGAATTAAGGAGTCGTCAAATGGAAGAAAAAAAAATATCTGAAGAAATGTATTTTACATTCACTTTAGGCGACGGAATTTTTGCAGTTCCAGTAACGGCAGTTCGAGAAGTGTTGCGTTTTTCATCGCTCACCCGCGTTCCCAAAGCCGCACCGTACCTCAAAGGCGTAATGAACATTCGCGGCGCAGTTGTTACGGTCATTGATTTTCGTGAACTTTTTGGCTTTACTGCGAAAAAATCTCTGGAAGATTCTGCGATTATCGTAACAGAAACACCGCAAGAAAACGAACAGCCGATGACGATTGCCCTTGTTGCCGACGATGTTGACGTTGTAGGTCCGCTTGAAATCACAAAATCCGACAACGCAAACTACGGCGGAATGAGCAACAGACGCGAATTCATAAAATGCGTCGGAATGAAAAACGGCAGTTTCGTACTCGTTTTGGATTTACAAAAAATATTTGAATCAATAGAAACCGAAGTTGACCTCGATATTGCGTAATTTATTTTCCATTTGCAGACAAAATGTAATTCGTTTCTTTTTGAAGAATTATGTTTACGTCTGCGGTATTATGCGTTTTTATGCGCTTGAGCCAGACTTTTGAAGTCTTTGGGTCAAAATAAATTTTTCGCGGATACACACCACCCGTGTCAGAAGCAACAATGGGAATGTTTTGCTTTTTCAGGTAATCGAATGCAAACCGAATGTTCATATCGCCCACTTGAATTCCCGCGTCAGGAGGCAAATTGAACACGTTGCTGCCGCCAAAAATTTTTGCACTCAAGGCAGTTCGGTCTGCGCCTTTTTTCAGCATATCCTCAAGCAAAAGTTCGACGGCAAATTCCCCATACCGCCCGCGCATATCCGGGCTATCTTCTATCGCATGGGAAATAGAGGCGTACATAAAATGGTTTATTCCGCCAAAAGCGTTTCGCTCATCAAACAGCGTTACGCTGATGCACGACCCCAACACCGTCGAAATCAATTCGTCCCCGGCGGTCGAAAAAAACTCGCCGGGATAAATTGTTATGATTTGCTTTCCGAAATGAGAATCATAATATTGGTTCATCATTCACCAGACTAAAACAGAGTTACATCTCCCGGAATTGCAGACGAGCCGTACTGATTCGAACCATCTTGTCCTGCTGAAGAGCGGAAGTTTGAAAGAAGCTCGTTCAAATGACTGTCTTTGATTGTCCAAGATGAAATCTGTCGTTTTGCAAACATTTCGACACGCTTTCGAGAAAGGGCATCAATTCGGGATTTGACCTCAGAATTCAATGAACTGAATTTTCCGTCGATTGCCGTAATTGCCTGCAAAGCATTTCCGACTTCCTGACATTCCTTTGAAAATCCGTCTGGGAAAACGGTAAAGTTTGCCATACAGCCAGAAAGCCGCGCCTGTGCGTCTTTGAGCGAATTGAAGAAGGTATTCTTTGACACGCGAAGCTCTTCCATCTTGGTGTTGTCTGCCGTAATCGACTCCATAAACGATGAAAGCAAGCTGCCGATTTGCTCGATAAAGCTACCGATAAGCGCACGCATACTGTCGAGAGAACCGTTTGCCGACTGAATGAGCTTTTCCATATCGGTAACAGAATCGCGAACGTCTGAGATTGCCACGTTTTTGGCAACTTCAATCTGCTGCAAAATGCGGACGTGGTGCAAGCGGTTCACGACAGGACCGAGATTCTCGAACACTGCATACATCGTGCGCGCTTCTTCGTTGATATTTTGGCAGGTGCGAATAAGGTCTTTCTGAACGAGCTGATAATGAGCAAATTCAGAAATCATCTGCTGGAACTGCTCCATAATCAAATTAAGCCAAGACAAAATATTATCTGCGCCGCTCATCGAATCTGAAAGGAAACGGTTGATGTATGAAGTGCGCTGATGTTCCACAGAATCCAAAATCGTAGAAACGCTCGACCAGTTGTCGCGGAAAATGCCAGTGCAGCGGGAAAGGCTCGATTCAATATTTGAAATGATTTTCTGGCAAAGCTGCAGCACCGTAATGTTAAAGGTTACGGTATCCAAATCTTTGTCTGTGCCGTCATCGGAATATGTGTCGTCAATTATCTGGTCCATATACAACTGCACATGGTCGAGAGCCTGACGGATAATATCCTGATGCTGAATTCCCTCCATTGCAGTCTGAATCGGCTTATACACAGAAGCAACCGCTGAGCGCATTTCCTCAAGCGGAGCTGCTGCATTTGAAAGCAAATCCTGAATTCCTGACGACCCTTTATCGCCAAGCGCAGAAAGCTGCTTTTGAGAATCGACAATGCCGCCGAAAATCTGCTTTACAGACGTAATGCTTTCCAAAAGCCGTTTTTCTTCGCTGATAAGATTGTTTGAATACAAAATCATATCAGTTGAAAGACGCTTCAAGTTTTCTGTAATCGCAGAGAATGCGCGACCTTTTTCGCCAGATTTAATAGAAATGACCATTGCATTAAGAGCGATAAGTTCCATTTCCTCGCTGTCGCTCTTGATGTCTTTTACATGCGAATTGACTTCTTCAAGGTCTTGAATGCGCTGGTTGAGCTGCTCAAAAAGGCTATTATACTTATTGCTGTAGCCTGAGAACAAATCTTTTTCTTTTGAGTTTGAAGCAGTGTTGCCCTCGCCCATTTTTGTAAGCACATCACGGAGTTCTTCCAGTGAGGTGCCTCCCTGCTTATTGAGCAGAGTTGGGAACTTATCGCTCAACAGCATAAAATTTCTCTCGATTTGACTGCTGTAGTCCTTAATCTTCGTCCTAATTTCGGTATTATTCATATAATCCCTCACTAAAATCACGACTCAGCTGTTCCAAGTCGTTGTCTTCGTTTACAGAATCCTCTTTAAATTCGACCTTTTCAGAGCTTACCACAAGCCCCAAAGGGTCAATTTCAGTATTATAATCGTACGAATGGAGCAAAATTCGCTCCGCCGCCGACTTAACCTGCACAGAAAACTTGCACGATGGATTGCTCACAACAACAGGCGTGCGGCTAGCCACAGCAAGCGATACATTTTCATCATGCGGAATAAAGCCGATGAAATCAAGCCCGACCCCCAGTTTTTTTTGAGACAAAGACCTAAGTCTCCTGCACATTTCAAGGTCGTGAGGGTCTGTGCCATTGTTCAAAATCACTTGCGGGCGAAATTTTGCCAGTTCGGCTCTTACTTTTGATTCGCAATCGGGATAGCGCGTGCAAAGCGAATCCACCAACTCCACAAAAGAACTTTCCGACCCCGCGATTGCCTCGCCCGTGCATTTTTTGATGTATTTTTTTTCTGCACTTGTCGGCGAAAACTGCGACGACAAAAAACGATATGCCGAGGCTTTCAAAAATGAATAGGCATTCAAAATCGATGTTATCTCAGGAGTTGTAACAATGAGCGAATTATGCGTCATCAAATAAAAATCCAGCGTATTATACGCCGCTCCTGCTCCCAAATCCAAAATGAGATAATCACCCTCGAGCTTCGACAATTTTTGAATCAAGGCTTTTTTTATAAAAAAATCCATATTTGCCGTGCCGGGCAAAAGACAGTCACCAGCAATAAATTGCAAGTTTTCTATTTGAGTTTCTTGCAACAATTTAGATACATCTGTTACCTGCCTATTGATGAAATTCCCCACTCCAGCATGATTATTTTTGAGACCGAGTAATGTATGTAAATTGGCGCCGCCAAGGTCAAGGTCAACCAAAACGACCTTTTTTCCCGTTCGTGCCAAACAAATCGCGAGACTTACCGCAACTGCGCTTTTTCCAACGCCGCCTTTCCCGCTCGCAATGGGCAACATGTGTACCATAATTCTAGTATAGGGCGTATTTGTAAATTTTTCAATATTTTATTATAATTCTGTTTATGGATTACAAGAAATTTTCTCTTTTTACGGCGATTTTCAGTCTTTTTTTTGCGGCATTTTTGCTGTCAGGCTGCTCAAAACCTGGCGACAGCATTGTTTCCGACGGTATGAACGCGCTCAAAAAGCAAAACTACGACAGCGCAATCTCTTCCTTTAATGAAGCCTTGCAGACCGATACCAATTATTCCGACGAACTCATTTTTACGCTCCTTGCCGCCGCCTACACGCAAAAAAACGACTTTGATTCGGCGATTTTATATCATCAAAAAGCACTTTCCAAGCGCAAAGATTATTCAAGTTACATTTTGCTTGCGGTGCTTTTGGAGCAAAAAAACCGCACTGACGAAGCGAAACAAACCTACCGCGATGCGATTTCGTTTGCGCCGAAGCGTCCTGAAGCATACGGCAGTTTGGGCGCGCTGGAGCTCAAATCGGGGAACATCAAAGGCGCAATCGAGCTTTTGGAAAAATCCGCCGCGCTCAATGACCGCATAGGCGTGGTGCAGGGCGACCTTGCGATTGCCTACGCACAAAACGGGGAGCGCGAAAAAGCCCTGAACGCGCTCGAGAATGCCGAAAAGCTCAAAACCGACGGCATTGAAGCATTCCGCGCCCGCGTTCTTTCTGCGCTCGGCGAAGGTCCCGCGCTCACCGCCGTTCCATCGCCTTCCGCACGGTAAAAAAAAATTTTTTTGCCGTTTATGAACAAAAATGACGAAAAAAATTTTGGTTATGTTCATTTCCGAACAAAAACGGCGAAAAAAATTTTGGTTATGTTCATTTCCGAACAAAAACGGTGAAAAAAATTTTAGTTATGTTCATTTTCAAACAAAAACGGCGAAAAAAATTTTAGTTATGTTCGTTTTCAAACAAAAACGGCGAAAAAATAATGCTGTCATTCCGAACTTGATTCGGAATCTCATTTTTCAAGGGCGACGATGACCGAGATGCTTAAAACGAGTTCAGTATGACATTTTGATAACACCTTCCATTTCAGTAAATGCCTTTTAAAAAATGAAAAATTCAGTGAAATTTCAAGAAAAGTGCTTGCAATAGAATGAAATCCGAATAGAATTCGATTAACAGGTATCTGTAAGATTCCGAATTCTATTAGTGGGGGGCAAGTAATTTTATGAACAAAAAAATCATTCTTTTTGGAGTTGCTTTGTTGTCGGGCACGGCTTTGTTCGCAAAGGCGGGCGATTCTCGGTATGTGGCAGTTCAGAATGCGGAAGTTCGCGCTTCAGCTTCCTCTTTTGCAAAGAAAACGGGCGCGCTTTCTTACGCGGAAGAAGTCGTTATTGTGAACGAAGACAAAAACTGGACTCAAGTTCAAAGCAAAAACAATCCGAAAATATCGGGCTGGATTAGCACGGCTTCTCTTTCTAAGCGAAAAATCGTGTCGTCTTCATTTTCGGCGAGTGCAAACGAATTGGCACTTGCGGGAAAGGGCTTCAACGACGAGATTGAAAGCGAATACAAGAAAACAGGCGATTCCGATTATGCGGCTGTGGACGCAATGGAAAAGCAAGCCGTTTCTAATGAAGAAGTGCGCAAATTTATGGTCGACGGACTTTTGAATACAGGAGTTTCAAAATGAAAAAAACAGCAGTATTTCTGCTTGCCGCATTGCTCTCGCTCGCCTTGGTGAGCGCGGAGTCAAAAAATTCTGACGGCGAGGATTCCAGCGCAAAGGAAAAAATTACCGGCGTTCTCAATTCGATTTCGGGAGCGATTAACAAAGCTGGAAGCAAAGCCAAAAGTGGCGTAGACGGCAAGGTCAGCGCAGAAAACGTGAGCGAATCGTTTAAAGACGCGCAGGCAGCCGCCGATAAGGCGCACGAGGTTATCACGCCTGAGCAGGAATACTACATTGGGCGCGCAGTTGCTGCAAAAATTCTTGCGAAATACAAGGTGTACAATTCGCCGAAAGCGCAAAAATATTTAAACAGCATCTGCCGCTCAATCACTTCTCAAAGTGAGCGCCCTGATTTGTACAAGGGCTATTTTGTGGTTATTTTGGATTCGGACGAAATCAACGCATTTGCAACGCCAGGCGGACACATTCTGGTTACGCGCGGGCTGTTGAAATGCACCGACAGCGAAGACGCAGTGGCGGCGGTTCTTTCGCACGAAATCGGTCATATTTTGCTCAAGCACAGCGTGAAGGCAATCAAAACAAGCCGCGCTGCAAATGCAATTATCAAGACAAGCGGTTCGATTGCCGTTGCTGCCACAGGCGGAAACGACGGCGCAAAAGACAATTTGGACGGCTTTAGCGAAAGCGTTGACGCAATCATTGCAAATATGCTCGAGCACGGATATTCAAAATCGCAGGAATTCGAGGCGGATTCAAAAGCCTTGGAGTTGATGGCAAACGCTGGCTATAATCCGCGCGCGATGGATTCAATGCTCAAACTGATTGACGAGCATACGCCCAAAGACGCAGAAAAAAGCGGATTTGGAAAAACACACCCAACGCCCGCCGCACGTCTCAAAAATGTGTCGCTCAAATACAGCAAATACAAAGTTACAGACACTTCTGCGGCACGAAAAAAGCGCTTTGCTCTGATGAAATCATATTTTTAATCAGATTTTAGGAACATTTTATGGCAGAAAACATAAATCGGCGCACAAAAACACTGCTCTATCTTTCAGCAGTTGCGCTCGGCACGTTTGTGCTCGTTGCACTTTTGAACCACGCGGGCATTTTTACGTTTCTTGAAAATAAAACCTATGATGCCAGAATGGTTTACACGTCGCCTTACTTTATGCCAAGCGACGACGTATGCTTTATCGGCATTGACCAAGAAAGCCTGAATCGTGCGCAAGAAGAGCGCGGGTGGAGCTGGCCATGGCCGCGAGAGGCATACGGAATGGTCGCCGAATATCTCAAGGCGGGCGGCGCAAACTCGCTCACATTCGATGTTCTGTTTACCGAGCCGTCTGTGTATGGGACTTCAGACGATGATGCGTTTGCCGCAGATTGCACGGATTACGGCGCAGTCGTCCACACGATGTTTTACAATGCCGCAAATCCCGACGACGTTTTGCTTCCCGTGCCGCAAATTCGCCAAAGCGCAGCCCTTATCGGAAGCACAGTCAGCGCCAAAGACAGCGATGATATGATTCGGCGCGGACGGCTGTATTTTGACGCGGGCGGAAAAAAATACCCCGCGTTAGGACTTGCACCGCTTTTGCTCGAAGAAGAAAATCGCGCGCTTTCTACCGACGATGCGATAAGCGAATATGAGCAGACGCTTCCGACTTCGGCAGACGGCACGATGTATCTTCGCTACAAAGGCAGCATAGACCGATACGCGCATTACAGCGCTTACGATATTCTCAAAAGCTACGACCAATATGTGCGCGGCGAAGAGCCAGAAATCCCGCCGGATAATTTTGAGGGCGCATTTGTGTTTTTCATTTTTTACGCGCCCGGGCTTTTTGATATTTGTTCAACCCCGATTTCAAAAGTGTATCCGGGTGCCGGCGTTCACATGACGCTGCTTGACGGTATTTTGACCGACAATTTTATTCAACCGCTTCCCGTTATTGCGGTGTATCTGTTTTTGCTTTTTTGCGCAATTATCGGTGCACTGTGCGTTCGCGGCGCAAATGCCGCTTCAAAGCGCGGGCTTTTTTTAATCGTGCTCGCACTGATTGCGTTCCCGAGCACGATTTGCGTGGTATCGTATTGGCTTTTTGCAAAAAATATATGGATTCCGCTGGTTGCTCCGCTTTTCAGTTTTGTGCTGTCGGTTTTTGGCTCCATAATTATGAGCTACGGGCTGGAAGGACGGCAAAAACAATTTATCAAAAATGCGTTCAGCCAGTATCTCAGCCCCGCCGTTATTGACGGACTGATTGCAAATCCGCACAAACTCAAGCTGGGCGGCGAGCGGCGGCATATTTCGATTTTCTTTTCTGATGTCCAAAGTTTTACGTCGCTTTCCGAAAAACTCTCGCCTGAAACGCTCACCGAGCTTTTGAACCAATATTTGACCGAGATGACAAACATCATTCTTGAGCACGGCGGCACTATCGACAAATACGAGGGCGACGCAATCATCGCGTTTTGGAACGCCCCGTCAGACCAAGCCGACCACGCGCTTCGTGCTCTTACCGCGGCGGTAAAATGCCAAAATCGCCTTGCCGAGCTTTCCGATGAGTTTACCCAAAAAGTCGGTCGTCCGCTTTGGACGCGCATTGGGCTCAATACGGGCGATGCCATCGTGGGAAATATGGGCAGCAATCTGCGTTTTGACTACACGATGCTCGGCGATTCCGTGAACCTTGCAAGCCGCCTTGAAGGGCTGAATAAGCAATTTGGGACGTATCTGATGTGCTCTTTGCAAACAAAATCCGAGTCGGAAAACGCTGGCTGCACGCTCAAATGGCGGGAACTCGGGCGCGTTTCTGTGGTGGGAAAAAAAGAAGCCGTCAACGTTTTTGAGCCGATTTTACCGACCGTTTTTGAGAAAAAAGAGAAAATCTACAAAGGTTTTGCGATTGCGCTCAAATTGTTCTACGACGGAAAACTTACGGACGCAAAAAAATATTTTGACGCTTTAAGCAAATACGATGCACCGTCAAAATCGTATGCAGAAAGATGCGAACAGTTGCTTAAAAAGGGCGATTTCAATCCCGCTTTATGGAACGGTGTTTGGGTCGCTTCGAGCAAATAAATTTCATTATATATTGACAAATTAAGTGATTTTAGGTAACCTATCAAAACCTAAATCGCAATTTTTTATCAGGTGGTATAATATGTCTAGAGTATGTGAATACTGCGGAAAAGGTTCTCAGCACGGCAATAAGGTGAGCAATTCTTATATCCACACTCGCAAGGTTTGGAGACCGAATTTGGTAGAAATCAAAACTGTGGAAGACGGCACAACGGTAACTCGCAAGATTTGCACACGCTGTTTGAGAACTTCAGATGCATTGGGAGTTCCTTTCAAGAAGGTAAAAGTTCCTGTGCAGAAAGCTGAGACAAAATAAGTTGAATGCTTTTTAGGAAGCCCGTTCTTTTGAGAGCGGGTTTTTATTTTTCGCACAATATCCTCGTCATACTTTTCCGAATCCATAAGCGATGTTTCTCAACACATTTTTTATCTTTCTTACACGCTCGGAAAGGTATCTTAACACTCAAGAAAGATGACTTTGATGAAAAAACAGATAAAAAAGGCAAAAAACAACACAACCGAAGCTATTTTTTATCAAATTCACGCATAATTTCACTTTGTTTTGTCGAAAGTTTGCTTTCCCAAAACAAAAGTCAGATGACTTTGATAAAAGATAGCATATTTTTGTTCATTTTCTGCATATTTTGCATAAAAAACTGTCATTCTGAACTCATCTCAAAATGACAGTCTGATGAAATTTATTTTTTGAGGAACACCGCGCAGACAGGCGGCAGTACCAGCGCCCCGCTTGCATTGCGCTTGAGCGCGTGGGCGCTCTTTCCCACCGTGTAGAGAATCTCGCAGTCATCGGGGATTGCGGCACTTACCACCGATTCTTGCCCCACCGGATTGAACAGCGCAAACACGGTTTCGTCAGCACTTTCGCGCTTGTATACGAGCGGATATGAGTCTTTTTCAAGCTGCAAAAGCTCAATTTTTGCCGTAGCGCCAAGCGCGCTGTGCGATTTTCGCAGAGAAAGCAAACGGCGCACTTCGTTGAGCAGCGAATTTTCATCGGCAAGCTCGGTCTGTGCATTGATGTATGATTTCGATTCGTCCTGCGCGATGTAGAGCATAGAACTTTTCGCCGCCGAAAATCCCGCATTTGCCGTCGTGTCAAACGCCATCGGGGAGCGCGAGCCTGTTCTCACGTAGCCGCCTTCAACCGATTTCAAGCCCTCGACGTATTTCATACCGATTTCGTCGCCGTAATAAATGAACGGAACGCCCGGCATTGTGAGAATAAACGCAAACGCAATTTTCATTTCCTCCGCGTCGAGCGTGCGCGCCATACGAATCATATCGTGATTGCCAGACGGAATACAAATCAGCCCGCCCTTGTCTGCCGATTGCGACAGATTTTTAAGATACACGTCAAAAAATGCTTTGGCATCGCCGCCGCCGTTCCGCGAAAAATACGGCTTGATTTTGCTGTTCGCAACATTGCTTTCGTTTTCTTTTCGGAACAACTCAAGATAATGCGACGGACCGAAATGCAACACAAAATCCATCTGAAATCCTGCTTCCAGCGATTTATCCGCCTCGCCCCACTCGCTCACCATCACCGCAGCAGGATATTCTTTGTCGAGAAAAGCGAAAAAATCCTTCCAGAGCGCAATCGTGCCTTTGTGGTCTTCGTCGTTTTTTACCAGCGAATGAGCCATATCGACGCGGAAACCGTCCGCACCAAGCGAAAGCCAAAATCGCATAATGTCCTTTATCGCCTCGCGCGTGGCTTTTGCACCCGCAGAATCCACGCCCTGCTGCCACGGCTTTTCCACTTTGTAAAACCCGAAATTCAGCGCAGGCTGGGCATTGTAGAAATTGACCGCACAGCAGCCTTCCCGCTCCGTGCCGCCGCGAATGCAGCCCATAATGTTGCCCACGCCCTCAAAGCCTTCCCACACGCTCGAAGACCAAATATAGCGGTCGGTAAACTCGTTGCGCTCCGCTTTTTGCGACTGCTTGAACCATTCACATTCAATCGACGTGTGCCCGGGAACCAAATCCAAAAGCACGTGCATTCCGCGCCGATGCGCTTCGGTAAACAAGCGCTTCAAATCTTCGTTCGTGCCGTATCGCTCGGCGACGCGGTAATAATCGCGCACATCATAGCCCGCATCAACAAACGGAGAATCAAAACACGGATTCAGCCAAATCGCATTGCAGCCAATGTTTTGGATATAATCCAGTTTCGAGATAATGCCTTGTATATCGCCGATACCGTCCGCATTCGAGTCGCAAAAACTCTGCGGATAAATCTCGTAAAAAATCGCTTCTTTGAGCCAATCTCTTTTACCCATAACAAACCTCGCTTAAAAATGCGTTTTTATTTTCGCACGGCTTTATTTTTAAGTCAAATCAAAAAAAAGAGTGATGTTACGATGCTTGTAAAAATAATTGTTATGCTCAAACTCGGTTCAGAATCTCTTAGATTCCATTTGAAAGAGAGTCCGAGAATACAATATATTTCTCATAGAATATATCAATTCTTTGAAAGAATGTGCTGAT
>CALBGU010000099.1 GCA_937893155.1 uncultured Treponema sp.
GTGAAATTGCCGAAATCTCTGCGCAAATTGAAAGCGCATAAAAGAGAATAGAAAAGAGAATAATTAAAATTATTCCTACGATATTATAATAGTCAATTCTGCGATTTTACGCACTTTTCGCGTTCAGAATTGACTATATTTGACGCTATTTGCGTATGCAGAACACGTTGAGCGCGATAATGACACGACAAGACCCGATAATGACGCGAACGGTCGAATGTCGCCAAAAAACTACAGCGCAAGCGAGTCGGAGAGTTTTTGCATAGCGGATTGTTTGAGACCGTCGGATTTGGCGTAGAGCGCGGTGGTGGTGATTTTGGTGTGTCCCATCAGCCGCTGAATCGTGAACACGTCAACGCCGCTTTCGAGTGCGAGGGTGGCGAATGTGCGCCGCGCGGTGTGCCAGCCGATTCGGGTGCGAACGCCAGCCGATTGCGCCCAGTTGTTCAAAAAAACAAGGCTCGTGCAGTAAGCTTTTGAAAAATCGAAGACGAAGCCGCTCGCTTTGATGTCGCCCAAAAGCCGCACAGCAAGCGTTCCCAGTGGGATTTCTACGGGATTTTGCGTTTTGACTTGCGTCTTTTTGAGCCAAAAAATGCCGTTTTTTTCGCTGATGTCTTGCCACTCGAGCGTCGCAAGGTCGGAGTAGCGAAGCGCAGTAACGCACGAAAACAAAAATGCGCGCTTGTATTCTGTCTCAAAGCCGCTTTTTACCGCGGTGGCAAAAAGGCGCTTGACTTCCGACGCACACAGCGCAGGTTTTTCGCTGTGTACCGTTTTGGACAGCCGCACCGAAGATGCAGGATTTTTTTTGAGCAAGCCCGCTTTGACGGCGTTGTTCAGCACCGTTTTGAGCAGTCCGAAGTAATTTTTGACGGTGGACACGCTCAATGTTGTTTCGGAGAAAAGCCACGCCGAAAATGCGCGCACCCAATCTTCCGACACGTCCCGCAGTTGCACGCCGCCACGCTCAAAATGCGACAGGCAGGCAACAAGTGCGCGGATAGATTTTTTGCGGCTTTTGCTCTGCTGGTACGGCACAAGGTCGCGGCAATATTCGGCAAGTGTCTTTTTGGGGAACAGCACGCGCTGCAAATCCCATTCGCCGCTTAATAATTCGAGTTCGCGGCGTGCTCGGCAAATGTGTGCCGTGCGCAGTTGTTCGCGCCGTGCGTCCTCGTCGCTTTCAAGGCGCATATGCAGGCTTTCCCAGTGGTGTTTTCGATTTACGATGATGTCAAGATATAGTCGGTTGCGTTTTATTCTGATTTTTACGCTCATTGAAATGCCTCCGACCTGTCTATTCGATTTTCTCTACCCAAAAAAACAAAACTCTTTTATAATAGAGATATGGACATTTTGGATTTTGAAAGCGCAGAAGAATACGCCGAAAAAATGATGGCAGAAAAACGGTTGCTCAATCCGCGCATTGATTCCATCTTTAAGGCTCTGTTTACCCAGCCTACTCCAGAATCCCGCGGCGCGCTAAAGGCGTTTTTGGAGGCGGCAACCGAAAAGAAAATTGCTAAAACGGAGTTGTTGCCATCGAGTGCAAAAAAGGATTTTAGAGCACAACGCGATGTTGAATTTGACATTATGTGTACGTTTGATAACGGTCAGCAGGCGAATATTGAAATGCAGGCATTCAAGCAAAAATACGATTACGGCAATCGCGCCGAATATCACGTTGCCCGCATTTTGTCGACGGGAATGGAAAAAGGATTTTCGTGGCAAAAGGTTTCAAAGGCGTACCAGATAAGCGTTCTAGATTTCGTGTATGACGACAGTGCCGAAGACATTGTAAGCCGCTACGAAATGCGCACAAAAGACGGAAGAACGCTCAAAGGTATGCAAAATATTGTATTCATTGAGCTTCCGAAAATACGGAAAAAAGAAATGCGCATTGAAACGAATACCGCTCTTGAAAACTGGGCGATTTTCTTAAAAGAGGCGGATAATCCTCAAAAAATTGATTTTATTCACGAACTTGCACGCAAAGAGGAGGGGCTTATGTTAGCACAACAATCATTATCATCAATCAGCGATGACAGAGCAATGTGGCTGTCACAATTCCGAAAAGAAGTAGCCGAGATTGACCGCCGGTCAATTCTGGAAGCCCAAGAAGAAGATATGCGGCAGGCTCGCGAAAAAGGTCTTGCAGAAGGACGCGCACTGGGAATTCAGCAGGGAATTGCGCAGGGAATTGCACAGGGAATGCAACAGGGAATTCAGAAAGGAATTGCGCAGGGGGCGAGCCGTGTTTTGGCATTGAACAATGTTCTTATTGCGCAGAATCGGTTTGAGGATTTAAGAAAAGCCTCAGAAAGTCGGGAGTATCTGGAAAAATTGTTTGCCGAATTCAATTTGTAATTGACGGGAGCGGAAAGGGTGTGATATAGTTAGTTTCAGCGAGCATTCGCGACAAGGGCGGAAACGAGCCTCCAAACAGTATAAGGCATCTTGCTTTACTTTTCATACGGGGGCTGCTATGAGTTTATATGAACTCTTGATGATTTTCCTTGAGATTGTCAAGATAGTAATTGACATACTTATGCACCTTCTCAACCAAGAGAAAAGGACTAAGTAAAAAATATAGCCCACCCTGCTGATTGACACTCTGTAGGTGGGCTTTGCACATCAGGAGGCAAGACGCTGTCGCGGGTGC
>CALBGU010000100.1 GCA_937893155.1 uncultured Treponema sp.
GCTTTATGATAAATCGAGAATAACCGAGCAAAACAAGGAACTTCAAGGGCTGAAAGCATATATTTCTCAAAATCGTAATTATTTAAGCACTTTGTACGAAAACCTTGTAAATAATGTCATTACTGCCGAGGAATATAAAAACCTGCGGGAAGTTTATGCACAGAAAATATCGGATGCCGTCCACTCGGTAAATGATATTGAAAACAAGCAAAACAGGCTTAAACGTGAATATGATAAGTTTTGCGAGACCGAAGATATGGTATCGGCTCTTTTAAAGGATGAAAACTTTTCAAAGAAGCTCATAGACACGCTTATTGATAAGATAACGGTTTACAACGATAACCGTTATCTTCAACCACGAAATCCAAGCCTTTTTTACCGTTGCCGCCGCTCCGTTCAGTGTCGATTCGGAATTGGTAACGCCCCGAACTCAACGCGTCCAACTTTGGATTTGCGGCTTCGAGAATTTCCGAAAAATAAAGCGCGAGCACCCACGTATCAAGACACGTTTTTTTTGCGCCTCCGCCCGAAATATCGTCAAAAAGCATTTTGTACGGCTCGGCTTCCTCCAGCACTTTTTTGTATTCCGCCGCCGCCTCTGAAAACGTGGCAATTTTGTTTTCCACCTCTTTTTGCGAAATCAAAAGCGACTGCTTTTCCGAAAGCACAGCATTTTTTTCGAGGGAAATCGCCTTTTCCTTTTCCGAAAGCACCTGCATTTCGCTTTCCAATTCTGCAATACTTTTTTCCTGCTGATTTTCGCAGATAAGCGTTTTTGCCTCATCGGTTTCCCGCGTCCATTGCTCGATTTTTGCCTTAAACGCCGCCGTCTCGCTTGCAGGAATGAACGCCGAAAGCACCGCGTCCGCGTCCGAAAAATCTGATTGCGCAATTTTTTCGCCGCAGTTCTGTTCCGCGCTTTGCAACTCCGTTTTCAGAGATTCCACCTGTTCTTTTGCCGCCAAAAGTCCACCCAAAATTTCCGATTTTTGCGTTTCCAGACGTGCCGATTTTTCTAAAAATACATCGATTTTTTTCTTCTCCGCATTTTTTTTCTCTTGCAAATCCGACAGTTCCGCGAATATCGCTTGCATATCTGAAAAAC
Source organism: uncultured Treponema sp. (assembly GCA_937893155.1). Taxonomy (GTDB): domain Bacteria; phylum Spirochaetota; class Spirochaetia; order Treponematales; family Treponemataceae; genus Treponema_D. The sequence goes on from CALBGU010000100.1 coordinate 1,106, forward strand.
CGCCCGTCAACGCCCCTTTTTCCTTCAAGACCGACGAACTTACCGCATATTTTTTCTCCGCTTCACCCGCCTTTTTCTCACATTCCAAAATCGTATTCTTGAGCGACGAAATTTTTTCGGACAAAACACAAACGCCCTTAAAATCCTCCTCCATTTCCGCAATCAAATCCTCAAGCGCAGAAATTTTCGCCGCCGTCGCCGTTTCGTATCCCGCAATATCGTTTCTGCCAAACAGCTCCAGCTTGCCCAAAATCTCGTCCGCCTGCGTATTTTTCGCCTGAAGAAGAGCCGCCGTCTTTGCGTCTTCCGTTTTCAGCGCAGAAAGCGCGCTCGTGGCATTTTCAAGATTCGTTTTCAGCACTTCAATTTGGTCGTCCATCGTAAACGCCTCGCCGAGCGTGGCAGGAGCGGGGTGCTCCAAAGAGCCGCAGACAGGACACGGCTCGCCAGAGCGAAGCAATTTTGAAAGATAACTCGCCTTTTCGTTTTGCACTGCACTTTCTTTTTGCTTTTCCAGCGCAGAAAGCGCGGATTGCGTTAGGGCAGCGGCTTTTTCCTGCGCGGCAATCTGTTCTTTTGTCTTCGCATTTTCCCAAGCGATTTTGTCCGCCTCCACAAAAAGCGCAGCACAATTTTTCACGTCCGAAAACTGACGATTCAAAACCTCCAGATTTTTTTCCTTTTCGCCAATCTTTCCTTTCAGCGAAAATTTTATGCTGCTCTCGGGATTTTCGCCAAAATCGATACTCCATTTTGTTGCGATTTCCTCAAGCGACGCACCGCATTCCGAAAGCGTTCCGCGCACAATTTCAAGCTCCCGTTTCGCGCTTTCAAGCTCGTTTTCCGAAAGCACCGCCGCCGTTTTTGCGTCCTCAAAATCCTGCACGGCAGATTTTTTCTCCTCCAATTTTTTTATCTCAAGCTCAAAATCGCCCTGACGCGCCTTCATTGCCTCAATCGACTCTTTTTCCGCCGCCAAAGACGCAATCTCCTCTTCCCGCTTCAAAAGCTCGGCTTCAAAAGACGCATATTTTTTCTCCGCCTCCGAAAATCGCTTTTGCGCAGAAGAAACGGCATTGATAACATCAATCAAGACCGACGCTTTTTCGCTTTTTTCCAGACGGGACTTCAAATCCTGAATCGAATCCGCATCTTTTTCAAGCGCGGCAAGTTTTTCCTCAAGAACGGCATTCTTTTTGGCTTTCTCAAGACACCCCTCCGCCGTGTGCAAATCCGAAATCACAGCATCGCGGCTTTTTTCCAAAAGCTCGATTTTCTGCGACAGCGCCTCGATTTTCGCCGAAATCTCATTGATGTGCGCTTTTGCTTTTTCCTCATCAAAATCGCCGAATGAAAGCCTCGCCGACTCCAACGCATCGATTTTAGCCGCATAAACCCTGCATTTTTCTTTGAGCCGATTGATAACCTCGGTGTATTTTTCCACAGGGAACAATTTTGACAGCGTTTCGCTCCGCTCCGACGAATTTTGCTTGAGAAACTCGGAAAATTCACCCTGCGGCAGCATAATAATGCGGTTAAATTCCTTCATTTCGAGCTGAATCAGATTTTTTCTGATAATCTCGTCGATTTTTTTCTTTCCGCCCTCCGCTTCCGTCCACTCACCCGCGTCCGTTTTGTGAAACAGAGACACCTGCGACTCTTTTTTGCCGAACGGCAGCGTTCGCACCACGCGATACACGCTCCCCGCCACCGAAAACACAAAATCAACAAACGATTTTTCGCCCTCAAGCGCAAATTTTGAGCGCATTTCTTTTGACACCCCGCCGCGCTCGCCCGGGAATTTTCCGTACAGCGCATACGTCATACAATCAAAAATCGTGGTTTTGCCGCTGCCCGTTTTTCCCGTAATCAAAAACATATCGCCTGCCGCGTCAAAATCCACAAACTCATCGCGGAACGGTCCCACATTGACAATTCTCAACGAAATACTTTTCATTCCTCCTCCTTTGCGATTTCGCGGCACGTCGCATCGAACACGGCTTTTTCTTTTTCGTAGCAAGAGGTATCCAGATGTTCGCCGTACAAATCTTTCATAAAAAGCTCAAACATATCGCTCATAATTTCCTCATCTTTTTTGCCGCTCGAAATGATTTTTTTCCGCAGCTCAAACGCCTCAGAATCGCCCGACTGCTTTTTTGCCGTCCGCTTGAACGACAAAATAAACGGGTATCGCTTTTCCAAAATCGCCATCGGATTTTCAATCGCGGTCGAATCCGTACATTCCGCTTCAATGTAGCAACTTGCAAACGGCTCAGCGGCATCCTCGTCGTCAAGCTCGCTGAACGTGCCGGAAATGCGCTTAACGGGGTGCAACGGCTGCAATTCAATGCACTGAGCCGAAACCTTGCCCTTTTCGCTGATTTCCACCGAAAGCACCCCCTTTTTGTGCGAATCATCGAACGAATACGCCAACGGAGAGCCTGAATACCAAATCGCCGGCTCTTTTTTTTGCACACACATCATTTTGTGTATATGACCGAGCGCAACATAGTCAAACCCCGCGAACACCGCAGGATTCACCAGCTCCGCCGTGCCCACCGAATATGATTCGTCGCCCTTTTTGAAACACGTCGCGTGCGCACAAAGCACCGCACTTTGCCCACGGTGATTTTTTTCGTGTGCGTCAAGAATACGGCGGCACGCCTCGGCATAAATCTCGTTCTGCGCGTGAATCGGGGCGGCAAAATCGTCGCCGTCCTGCAAAAGCGAAGTCAAAAACGGAATCTGATAAAAGCACACCCCGCCGATTTCCACGGGGATTTCCATTTCGCGCACAGAAGAGGCAATAAAAATGCCCTCGCGCTTCAAAAACGCCGACGCAAACGAAAGCCGCTTTGCGCTATCGTGATTGCCCGCCAAAATCAGCACCGCCGTCTCGGGAAAATCGCTTCGCACGCGCTGCAAAAAGCCGTCCAAAAGCACCGTTGCTTCGCTTGAAGGCACTGCGCGGTCGTAGATGTCGCCGGGAATAACGAGTGCGTTATACGCATTGTCCACGTCTTTCGCTCTCTGTAAAATGCCGATGATTTGCTCAAGAATGTAGGTTTGGTCTTCAATAAGGCTTCTGCCGTAAAAATTTTTTCCAAGATGCCAGTCGCCTGTGTGTAAAAATCTCATAAAACACAGTATGTGCTTTTTTTTTCATTTTGACAATTCTTTTTTCGCTGATGTTACAAATTGAGATAGATTCCCGTGTCAAGCACGGGAAGACAGAAAAGTCAAGCAAGAGAATGTCAAATAGGAATTTCTCACTTAGACAAAAAGGAAGTCTTACTTTTTCAGGTAAACGCTTCTCTTAAATTAAGATTGAAATACCTGTTTAGGCAAAGCCTTCTCTTAAATTAGGATTGAAATACTTGAGTAGGTAAAGGCTTCCCTTAAAATAGGCTTGACGTACCTAA
>CALBGU010000101.1 GCA_937893155.1 uncultured Treponema sp.
CCCTTAGCTTGCTCTGGAACCTTGAGGTTGCCCTCGTTGTCGACATTTCCTGCCACCTTGAGTGATTTCACATAGCGTGCACTTGGGGCGTAGGAGAGGTAGATGCGGTCGTAGTAGTTACCATCGAGGTCGATGAACCATCCGCCGAGGTGATAGCTGAGTCCGATGCTACCTGCGGTGAGTGGTGTTCCAGCTTCGCGCATTCCCTTGTTCATCACGACGTCGTAGGTGTACATTGCCGATGTTGAGTTAAGGTAGCGCACGTTGGCATTGTTGATGTTCTTCGCCTCACTGATTGTTCCGAGTGCTTTCACATCGAGGTATGATGTGAGTTTGTATGTCACACCGAGCTCCAATCCGTAGTACTCTTTGTTGATGTCGGTCATTGAGACATACGAGAAAGAGTTGATGTCGTCGAAGTAGAAGTTCTGCCATTCGGTAATCTTCGACAGATAGCTGTAGTAAGCATTGAAGTTGAGATGGAGTCGTGCGTTCTGATATTGATATCCGAACTCGCTGCTGAAGACGTGCTCATCCTTCAGGTTTTTCACGAAGTCGTTGTTCATTTCTGGCGATACGAAAGCCGTTGTTGCGAGAGGAGCGCGCCATTCATACCCTGCTCCGAGTGAGAATACGTGTCCTCGTCCGGCGTTATATGTCATGCTTCCTTTTGTTCCTGCTTCGCCAAACCTTGCCACTCCGCTCTTTCCGAATGAGTTGTCTGCGAACATACCATTGCGCATATGACCTTTTCGCTGCATGATTGTTCCGCCCCACTTGGCTGCTGCGTTGACGTGCCAGCGTCCGGTGTTGACGGCGTAGTTTGTCCAGAGCATTCCCTTATGGACGTTGATGTTGTAGTCGTAGCCGAACTTATCGCCTTCGTAGATAAGCTTGCCTGCGCCGTTAGCACCTGCTGTGTTCAGGTCGTAGTGCACACGTGGGTCGGTGTTGGCGTAGTTGCCTAAGGCGTAAGTGTTTATGTTGGGGAACGATGATGCTCCGAGCAGATCCTCCATTGTCTGGTAGTGGCGTCCACGGTTGGTTGCTACCATGAATCCGCTGTTCCACACTGCATTGGTCTTTATCTGTTTGTTGAGTGTCGACGACAGGTTAAACATCAGGTTGTTGTTGTGCTTTGCCTGCACATAGTATAGGGCGTCGGCACCTGTCAGTCCTGCCTGTTGGTTGGCATAATAAAGCTTGTCCCAGTTGATCTGTCGGTTTTCTTTCGATGCCATCCAGTATTCACGTGCATCGTTCCAGTCGTTGTATGCCTGATGGTCGCGATAGTTCACGTTCTCGGTGTTCCATACATCGTAATAGCTCGATGGCAAGTTCTTCCAGTAGTCGGGTTGTGGGTTCTCTGCACTGTTGTAGTTCAGCTTTGTGCTTTTGTATGTGCTGATTGTCTTTTCATTTAATAATCAAATTCGTTTTAATGCCGACGGTTTGTTTAATTTGCCTGTCGGAAAGCGCGATTTTAACCGCAATATGCAGAAAAAACTGGAATTTTTTCTGACCGCGCTGAAAACCAAAAATATTTCGTTCGTGTGCGGCGATTTTGAGAGCATTGCACCCGTTTCGCTTTCAACAAAAGATTTTGTCTACGCTGACCCGCCCTATTTAATTACCTGCGCGACTTATAACGAAAAATCGTGGAACGCTGCGGAAGAAAAACGCCTGCTTTGTTACTTGGACGAGCTAAACGCGGCGAAAATCCGATTTGCGCTTTCAAATGTGCTTTCAACCGACGGAAAATCGAACACGATTTTGCAGCAGTGGCTGACTGAGCGAAAATATGTATGTCATCATCTTGATTTCTCGTACAAAAATTCCAATTATCACAAAAAGAATGTCGCAAAAACAGACGAAGTTTTAATTACGAATTACTGACTTTTGCATTCGGCAGGTAATTTATTTTTAAACACGCTTTGCTTTTTGCCCATCGGAGCAATTTTTTTTCAAATACGAGCCGCCGAATCAAAAAGTCGTGCGTTTTTCAGAAAAACACGGCTTTCCTTTTTGCTTTTTCCTTGTATGCTTTCCTAGTTATTCACGCGCACCCAGATTCCGCCGCGCTTTTCATATACAGAATTGCCCGAAAGCGTCCACGCTCCGCGTATGCCGTAGACTTTCGCCGTGAGCGTGTGCGTTACGCTCATAACTGCGCGCTCGCCGTCCACGCGGATAGAAAAATCCTTCGTGTCGATTTTGTAATAATTGAGCGTGCCGTCCATAATCTCGCCGATAAACTCCGCTCGCGTCTGCTTTTTGCCGCTCATATGCGTGAAAATGAGATTTTCGTCAAAATACCGCTCCAGTGCCGCGCGGTCTTTGGCAATCATCGCATTGTTTATCGCCTCATACGCGGCATACACCGCATTTTCCTCGCTTGTCATCGTAGCCCCCTTGTCCAGTGCAAAAACGGATAATCCGCACAACAAAGCCAACATAAAAAACAGTCTTACTTTCATCAGATTCTCCCTTTGCGCCCTGTTTCAAAATAACGCGGGTTATTCACTATACACAATGTGCTGGTCGCGCGCGGTAATCCACCACCTGCTCGCCCTGTCTGGTGAAAAGAGTCGCCGCCACGACCGCAAAAATGATGAGTGCAAAAGAAAGTTTCTTCATAAATAGCCTCTCGTCATTTTAATACCGCGAATTGCGGCGGTTGCGCACTTAATCCTTGAATTTCTCTGCGTCGAGCGTGCGGACGACTTTTGCAGGACTTCCCACCGCAACCGCATAATCGGGAACGTCGCGCGTAACAACCGACCCTGCGCCCACGACCGCGTGTTTTCCGATACATACGCCGGGCAAAATCGTCGCCCCTGCACCAATCCACGCATCCTTCTTGATGAGAATCGGCTTGCACAAAAGCACAGCACGGTCATACAAATCGTGGTTATTCGTCAAAAGCTGCACGTTCGCCGCAATCCACGCGCCGTCCTCAATCGTGATTCCGCCGCGCGCCATCATCAAAAGATTGCTTCCGATGTACACATTGCGCCCGATTTTCACGCGCTCAAAGCACACGCCCTGAAGCGGAGCCGTCAGCCGAGTTCCCTCGCCGATATGTTCGCCGAAAAGAGCCTTCACCGCCGCGTCATATTCCGCCGTCATCGGCATTGTATGGTTCAGCGTAAAAAGAGCCTGCGCGTTCTTTATACCGATTTTCGCCACCTCGGCATCGGGAATTCTCGGGTCTACGATTTCTTCTGTACAATCCATAGGTTTTCTCCTTGCGAAAAATGTTTGAGCCGAATATTCTACTGCCGCGAAGCACACACGCTACAGCCAGCCCTGCACCGCCTTTTTTGCCGCAGTTCTGGCAGTCTGCGCGGTCTTTCCCTGCACGGCAAGCCCTTTTGCCACCGTTGCACCCTTACACGCCGAGCGCAATTTGCTCTCTGTGCCTGCCAATCCGCTTCCCTCGTGCGTGCAGAACGGGCGGACGGTTTTGCCCTGCCAGTCGTGCGACTCGATAAACGAATAGACAATCATCGGCATATCGCCCCACCAGTTCGGATAACCCAAGAAAACCGTGTCGTATGCGCTGATGTCGATGTCGGATTTGAGCGCGGGACGAGCCTTTTTGCGCTGTTCGTCCTTTGCGATTTCGGTTAGGCGAGTGTAGCTGTCGGTCGGATACGGCTTTTCAGGCACAATCTCGAACAGCTCCGCGCCCGTTTCTGCGGCAATCATCTTCGCGATAACCGCCGTATTGCCCTCGCTGATTCTGCCCACGTTGTACTGCTCGCCTGTCGCCGAAAAATAGATAACGATTGATTTTCCCATAGATTTCTCCTTGCTCAAAGATGTATTTGTTTGTGCAAACACCGCACACGCCGCCATAATCGCAATCAGAACCGCCGCCAGCTTCATAGGCTACTCCTTTTGCTCAGCAGGATTCTGCATTTTGATGACCTTCGCAGGAACGCCGCCCACCACCGCATAATCTGGCACGTCCTTCGTAACGACCGCTCCTGCCGCCACCACCGCATATTCGCCGATAGTAACGCCCGGGCAAATCGTCGCGTTCATACCAATCCACGCATTTTTCTTGATAACGACTTTGCCGTATGTGTATTTCGTGTGCCGCTCGTTAAAGTCGTGGTTAATCGTCGCAATGCGCACGCCCGGCGCAATCATAACGCCGTCAGCGAACTCGATTCCGCCCGAAGCCGACAGAATCGCCGAGTGATTGATAAACACGTTTTTGCCGAACTTGACGCGGTTTCCAAAGTCGCAGATAAACGGCGTGAGAATGCGCACATCGTCGAGTTTTCGCCCGAAAAGCTCCTCTAAATCCTGCACATACGTCGCGTCGTCGGGCATTTTGGCGTTTGCCTTTGCGCACAGCGTCCGCGCCCGCATCATCTCCGCAACGGCTTCTTGAAAATACGGCTCGCGAACATCTGTCGTGCCGCCCTTGTCCATTAACTCGTACACATATCCTTGCTTGTATTCCATAGCTAAAGTATAACCGATGTTTTGCTTTTTTCTATGGGCAGTTTGTGCTAAAATGATAAGTAAACGACACTTTTTGTCAAAATGCCTATTTTTACGAGGGAGAACGATATGAGCGAAAAAGAGAAAATGCTTTCGGGGGAATTATACGATTCGTCGGACGCGGAACTATGCGCGCTTCGCCGAAAAGCACACGCATTGTGCCGCCGATACAATGCGCTTGACGAAACCGACGAGGAGAGAGCGAACATCGCAGAGGAGCTTTTGGGAGAACACGGCTCGAATGTGTATTTGCAAGGTCCTGTGCAATTTGATTACGGCGTGTTTACGACAATCGGCGAAAACACCTATGCGAACTTCAATTTCACCTGCCTTGACTGCGCGCCTGTGTCTATCGGAAAGAACGTGTTTTTCGGTCCGAATGTGTCGATTTTAACGCCGATGCACCCGCTGAAATGGCAGGAGCGCAATCAGTTTCAGAAATCAGACGGCACATTTGCCACACGGGAATACGCAAAGCCGATTACGATTGGCGACAACTGCTGGATTGCAGGCGATGTTACGATTTGCGGCGGCGTTACGATTGGAGAAGGCTCGGTCATCGGCGCGGGGAGCGTGGTTACACGGGACATTCCGCCGAATGTGGTTGCTGTGGGCAATCCGTGCCGAGTGCTCAAGGCGGTCAAATGAGCGGGAAAGCAAAGACAGACCCGCGTATTGAGCGCACAAAAGACGCAATTCAGCGGGTGTTCAAAGAAATGGTGTGCTCTCTTCCGTATGAGAAAATCACGGTGAAGGCGATTGCCGACCGCGCAGGGATAAACCGCAACACGTTCTATTTGCATTACGATTCGACGGACGATGTGCTGCGCGAGATTCAGGCGAAACATTCGAGCGAATACAGCGCGATAGTTTCGAGGTTCGACTGCATTCGCGACACGGACAAGCTGGTGCGTTCTTTTTTTGAATATATGGAGGCGCAGGACGAGTTTTTTAAGCGTGTTACCTGCGACAGTCGCTTTGATTATATCCGCGAGAAAATGCAGAGCCGCGTTACTGCAACGACTGCGCAATCTACGGTGTTTGGCGATGTGGACGAGAGCGTGAAAAATATGCTGCTCACTTTTAATAATTGCGTGGTGTATTTTTATCGCCAATGGGTCGCCGACGGGCGAAAAATCCCGCTCGAACAGATGATTTCGCTCGCCTCCTCGCTCCTCTCTCACGGCACGCGCGGCTTTCGCGGGTGATTGCTTCCACTACAGCTCCGCTTCGCCGATTGTTGTAACGCCTTGACGGCATTTCGCGTCAAAGCCTGACAGCATTTCGCGTCAAGCCTTGACAGCACTTCGCGTTAAGCCTTGACGCATTTGCACGTCAGAGCATACTCGATTGAACGAACATCTTTGAGAATATTCTTGCCGTTCGTATATTTCGTTCTCACCACGACTTTGACCTCGCCCGAAACGTCGGCAGGAACGCGCGCGATGACCTGCGTCGGCTTGTTCACGGTGAGGC
>CALBGU010000102.1 GCA_937893155.1 uncultured Treponema sp.
CATTGCGCAATGCTCAGAAAAAACTCGCGGCGAAGATTGCCGAAAAGGTGTATGAATACGGCTTTTTGCGAAAATAAAGCAGTCAATGAAACAAAGCGGGAGGTATACGCGCCCCCGCTTTTTCTTTGCGCGCATTTGTGTTATAATCAACGATATGAATACGACAACAATGAAGGATACGATATATATGTCTGAGCCGGGCGTGATTTCCGCGGCGGGAATCGGGCTTTCCGCTCTCTCGCGCGCGGTTACCGCTGGCGACAATGCGGCGATGAAGCGCGTGCAGACGAAAGGCGGCAAAGAGGCAGTGGCGGCACAAATTGACGATGAGATGCTGCACTCGAGCGGCGGTCGCTACGATATGCGCGTGATACAAATCGAAAACGCGGCTCTCGAGCAAATCGCGCCCACGGTGGAAGCGGCAAAGGCGAAATACGGTGCCGAGAGAATCGCGGTGTGTGTCGGCTCGTGCGACAACGGCAGTGAGTTTTCGCTTGCGGGGCACAAGGCATATTTTGAAACGGGCGCGTTCCCCCAAAACTACGATTTAGAAATGCAGGGCGCAGATTATGTGGCAAGTTTTGTCTCGGAGAAATATGCTCTTTCGGGCATTTCGCTTGCGTTCAGCACGGCGTGTTCCTCAAGCGCGTCGGCACTGGTAAAGGCGGCGCAGTTCATTCGCGCAGGGCTGGCAGACGCGGTGATTGCCGGCGGCGTGGACATCGCCAGCGATACGACGCTCTTGGGCTTTGGCGCGCTCGAAGCGATTGCCAGCGGCAAGACAAACCCGATGAGCAAGAACCGCGCAGGGATTACGCTCGGAGATGCGGCGGCGTTTTTTGTGCTGTCGAGGGAGAAAATCAGCGAAGAAAGCATTGTGCTTGCAGGCTGGGGCGAAAGCGCGGACGCTCATCATATCACCAGCCCCGACCCCACGGGCGACGGTGCGGCGCGGGCAATGAGAGCGGCGTTAGCCCATGCGGGAGTAAGTGCGGAGGACATCGGCTATGTGAATCTGCACGGCACGGGCACACGGCTCAACGACGCAATGGAAGCAAAGGCGGTCGTTTCGGTGCTGGGGAGCGATGTGCTTTGCTCAAGCACGAAAAGCGAAACGGGGCACACACTCGGCGCGGCAGGTGCGCTTGAGGCGGCGGTGTGCTATGCACTTCTCACGCGGGGCATTCTTCCCGTGCAGGCGTGGGACGGCGAAAAAGACGAGGAAATCGAGCTTTATCGTATCGTTGACAAAACGACGCATTTTGAAAATAATGCGATAAACTATTGTATGTCGAACTCGTTTGCGTTCGGCGGCGCAAATGTCAGCTTGATTTTTTCGAGGACATAATGCAAGGAATGAAAACGATGGCGTTAGTGGAAAAGGAAGCATTGCACAAGATATTGCCGCAAAAAGCGCGTATGGCGTTGATTGACCGCATTCTTTCGGCAGACAGTACGGAACGGACGGTGGTCAGCGAGGCGGAAATCACGGCAGACAATCTGTTTTTTAACGAGAAAATGCAGGGTGTGCCGTCATTCGTGTGCTTCGAGATGATTGCGCAGACGATTGCGGCAGGCGCGGCGCTTTTTGCACACGGAGAGGGCACCAAGGCGGGTATGGTCTTGAGCGTAAACGATTTTCAGGCAACAATACCGTGTTTTTCGGCGGGCGATGTGCTTAGAATCGAGGTGCGCGAGGATTATGCCGCCGAGCCGATTTTTCGCTATGCGGGAACGGTGAGATGCGGCACAGACGTTGTGGCAAGCGCACAAATCACGGTTGCACAGGCAGATTTTGAGCAAAAGGAAACGATAGGCGATGATAGACAATCAAAATAACGGCAAGAAAATACTGATAACGGGTGCTTCGGGCGGCATTGGTCGCGCGATTGCAGTCGCGGCGGCGCAGGCGGGCTATTACGTCATTGCGCATTACAACAAAAGCGCAGAGAAAGCGGAGGAGACAATGCGGCTGGTGCACGAGGCAGGCGCGGACGGCGAGCTTTTGCAGGCGGACGTTACGAACCGCGACGATGTGCGCTCAAAACTCGACGCACTGACCGAAAAGCACGGCGCGCTTTGGGGCGTGGTGAGCAATGCGGGGATTGCCAAAGACGGCACGTTTGCGGCTTTAAGCGAAGAGGCGTGGGACAGCGTTATTCACACGAATCTGGACGGCTTTTACAATGTGCTTCAGCCGCTCATTATGCCGATGGCGCGGAAAAAGCAGGGGCGCATTATCACGATAGCGAGCGTGTCGGGGATTATCGGAAACCGCGGGCAGACGAATTACAGCGCGGCAAAAGCGGGCATTATCGGCGCAACGAAGGCTCTATCAACGGAGCTGGCAAGCCGTGGCATTACCGTGAACTGCATCGCTCCCGGGATTATCGACACCGAGATGATTAAAGACGCACCGCTTGACGTGATTTTGCAAGCCGTGCCGATGAAGCGCGTGGGCAAAGCCGAGGAAGTCGCCGCGCTTGCGCTCTTTTTGCTGTCGGAGGGCGCGGGGTATATTACGCGGCAGGTTATCAGCGTAAACGGAGGAATTGTGTAATGGATTTGAGACGAAAAGACGGCAGACGGCGCGTCGTGGTTACTGGCGGCGGGATTGTAAATCCTATCGGGTGCGACTGGAAAACTATATTTGAAAATCTGAAACAGCAGAAGAATTTTACCGCATATAACACAGACTGGGACGTTTTTGAGCGAATGAATACCCGTCTCGCTTGCGCGTACACACAGCCGCTCTCGCAATATCCGCGCAAGAAGATTCGCGGTATGGGGCGCGTTGCCGTGATGAGTTTGATGAGCGCAGAAGATGCTCTGAAAATGGCGGGGCTTCAAAGCGAAGACGGCGCAGAAGTGTCTCCCCTGCTCCAAAACGGGCGCACGGGGATTGCGTACGGTGCGTGTATGGGCAGTTTTCCTGCCGTTGTCGATTTATGCAGAATGGACATCAACGGCGATATGTCGCGCATTGATTCACAGACGTATATCAAGGCAATGCCGCAAACGTGTGCTGCAAATTTGAGCGTGTATTATCAGATTCGCGGGCGCATTATCACCACAAACACGGCTTGCACGTCGGGCAGTCAGGCGGTGGGCTACGCATACGAGGCGATTGCGGGCGGTATGCAGGACATTATGATTGCAGGCGGCGCGGAAGAGCTTTGTTCTCCGTCGGCGGCGGTATTCGACACGATGGGGGCGGCGGCGTGGGACAATGACCGTCCCGAAACAGAGCCGCGTCCGTTCGACCAAAGCCGCAACGGTCTGGTGCTCGGCGAGGGCGCAGGCACGCTCGTGCTTGAAAGCCTTGAAAGCGCGCTGAACCGCGGTGCAAAAATCTATGCAGAAGTTGCGGGGTTCGGCACAAACGCGGACGGCACGCACGTTACCAACCCGAACCGCGAAACGATGGCAGAAGCGCTCCGTATGGCGATAAGCGACGCTGCAATCAGCGCAACCGACATCGGCTATGTGAATGCGCACGGTACGGCAACCACCACAGGCGACATCGCGGAAACAAACGCAACGTTCTCGGTGTTTGGTCGCGCTGTGCCGATTAGCAGCACCAAAAGCTACATCGGGCACACACTCGGCGCGTGCGGGGCAATCGAGGCGTGGATTTCGCTGAATATGATGAACGAGGGCTGGTTTCACCCCACGCTGAATCTCTCGCACGTTGATGAACGGTGTGCTCCGCTCGATTATATCGCAGGAAGCGGGCGCGAAATCAGCACGGAATATGTGATGAGCAATAATTTTGCGTTCGGCGGTATGAACACATCGTTGATTTTTAAGAAGTTCACGGCGTAGATTTTTATGCTGTCATTATCGCGATTTTTTTGATTTATACAGTGTCTTTTCAGTTGATGAGAGTAAAATAGTACAGATTGTGTACTTATTTTGCTCTCAAGCACATTTTGAGCGCAATCAAGGAGTTTTTATGAAACGAATTTTGATGATTATCTTTTCTCTCGCAATGAGTTCTGCTGTTTTTGCAGATGCAGCAAGCAATGCCGCAGACAGTGCAAAATCCGCACTGAGTGCCGCAACAAGCACGATTAACAGCGGGCTTGAGGATTTTTCAAAAGAATTGCAAAACACCGTGCCGAATCTGCAAACCACGCAAAACGTGTACGCAGACGCATTTATCGGCAAGCTCTTTCCTGCCGTGCCGCCGCATTTTGCATTCGGTGCAAACTTTGGCATTACGACGCTGAAGACCGAGGGGCTTTCTGACTCGGTGGACGCGATTCAGAGCGTGTTGCAGGATTTAGGCGGGCTTGACCTTGACATCTCCGTGCCAAACAAATTGGCGTTGCCGACCATAACGGCAGATGTGCGCGTCGGGGGCGTTTTGTTGCCGTTTGACATCGGGCTTACGGCAATGCTCACGGGCACAGACGCGCCGAAAATCGACACAGGCGATTATTCTTCGTATCACGACCTCGGCGGCAATTTGAGCGCGGGCGGAAACGGTTTTTCGGGCAGTATCAACTTTTTTACGTTCGGAATCGATGCGCGCTATGCGATTTTGGAAGACGGTCTTTTGCTCCCGGGCTTGTCGGTGGGCGCAGGCTATGCGGTGTCTAAGGGCGCAGTGAGCGTTTCTGGCTCAGACAGCAAAACGGAGAGCGGCGTAAAAAACAGCGTTGACGCAGATATTGATGTGGCGTATGTAACGCAGACGGCTTATGTGCAGGCGCAACTTTCAAAGAAATTCTTCATCATCACGCCGTTTGTGGGTGCACGAATGTTGCTTTCGTGGTCTGACAACGCGTATTCGTGGAACGTGAACTACACGGCTTCTGCGGGAGATAATTCAGTTCCAATTTCAATGGGCGGCAAAGACGAGATTTCAAGAGGCGCGTATTTTATTCCCCAGCTGTATTTTGGCACGGGCATAAATCTGCTCTTCTTCCAGCTTTCTGCCAGCGCGGCATACGACATTCGCGACGCATTGCTTTCTGGCGCATTTAGTTTGCGCTTCAAGTTGTAATCGCCCCCCAATACAAGCGGATTCGTCCTCCCAAAACGAGCGGTCGAATCCGTTTTTCGTGCCCGTGTCCTATCGAATGTGTGTTTTTTTCAGAAAATGTGCTATAGTTTTTCAAGAAAATATAAGGAGGAAATTATGACTTACACACTCACTATTGAAAATGCCGACCAATCACTCATTAACACGCTCAAAGGCGTTCTGCGACTTGCGCCGAGCGTGCATTTCAGCGTGAAGAAATCGAAAGACGAGGGCTTTTACAGCGAAGAGAATATGCGCCGGTTGGAAGAGCAGGTGCGGCTTTACAACGAGGGGAAAGCCACACTTGTTACAAAAACATTCGATGAGTTGGGGATAACAGAATGAGCAAGCTGCAATTTCTTGAACTCGGCTGGGAAAACTATGTGTATTGGCAGACTCAAGACCAAAAGACACTGAAAAAGCTCAACAAGCTGTTCGCCGATATTTCCCGCAACGGAAACAGCGGATTGGGACACCCTGAAGCGCTGTCGGGAAATCTTTCGGGGTGGTGGAGCCGCGAAATCGATAAGAAAAATCGGCTCATTTATAAAATCGAGGGCGATATTATTATTGTCGCGCAATGCAAGAATCATTACGGCGATAAATAAACTGCAAAGTATGCTGTAAAATTGGCTGTCATGCTGAACTTGTTTCAGCATCTGCGTTGATGGTGTGCAGATTCCGAAACAAGTTCGCCAATGACAGCATTTTTGCCCGCGTTTACTTCCCCAAATAACTCGCGTCAGTTTTTCCCTGCAAAGTAATTGCGCCTGTCTTATCATATTCCGCCTTGAGCGCACGCCATTTTTCCCTTTGGCTCTCGATATATGCACCGATATTATCTGAAGTAAGCAAAATCCCGAACGAATCCATATCGCTTGTATTCGGCTCGGTCGAGTACATCGTTTCAATCATCTTGTCTCCGACAAAAATAAAATAGTGTCCGCCATTTGCAAAATTGTGCGGATTCATATCAATGGCATTGATACCACTAAAGTTCCATACCTCTCCGCATACATCTACGATTTCTTTGAGATACTCTGCATAACGCAAGGTTTTGTATTTATATATTTCTGCAATGAAAGTAGGTCCGATAACGACAGTGAATTTCACACCGCGAGAATCGCACATAGCTTTTATATGACGAAGTGCCTCAATATTTTTATCGCACCCTGCGAGATAAACTTCTCCATAAAAAAGAGAGCGAATACAATTCTCATATTTTCCCCAATACGCGAAGACATCGTTTTGATATTTTACAGGTGCGGTTTCTAGCAATTTTTGTGTGCGGTCATCACCAAAACGAGTTCTTGCACCATATTCGTTTGTGATGCCTGAATCTTTTTCATATAAGCGAGATTTGTACAAATCAAAAAAAGTTTGCAAATTCAAATAATACTTCTTTAGAAATCTGAACTCACTCTGAAGTTTTTCTGGAATAGACATTGCGATTGCAGCAGGAATAAAATCCGATTCTTTGTGAATAAAAGTTTCACTTTCGTGACTCGACAAGTGCAAAATTATTTCTTTGACAGTTCCTTTGTATTTTGAAAGCAGAAAGTTGGTATATAGCTCATAATCTCGGAAGTTTCCGTTACCAACAAAAAAATTGTAGAATTGCTCGTTTGTATACGAATTGAGCAAATCGGGTTCCAACGCAGCACTTTTTGAGCCACCAAGTATAAATGCAGTGTGAGGTAAATCTGCTTGCAAAATATAATTCGCTTTTTCCTCTCGATTCGTAAAATGGCTTAAAACATCAATATATCCGTTTCGCCAATTATGTTCTCTTCCCCATACCGACTGCGCCATTCGTATAGCCCCCGCCAGTACGCACAGTGCCGCAACGAACGCACAAATCATCAAAATCACAAAAGTCTTTGCTTTCATCTGTTTCATCACACTATCCCCACACTAAAACTGAAAATACAGGAACGAACTGGTGCGCCCCATAAACGCCACCGAAAGCCCCGCGGCAAGTGCAAGCGGAACAAGGCGGCTCCAACTCGGTCGAAAGCGGTCAGAAAGCGTCTTTGTCGTTGGACAACAGAAAATGATAAGGCACGCCGCCGCAATGCGCACAATCATCAGCTTTGAAACACCAGAACCGATAGAAAAAGCCGTGTCGCCAAAATTGAACAAACTCTGAAAAACAACGCCCGCCTGATGAAAATCTTTTGCCACAAACAAAATGCGCGTCAAAACCACACCCAGCAACGTTAAAATGTGCGCTGGAATTGCGGGAAAAGAAAGGCTGTGTCTCTTCATCGCACTCGCAATGCAGACAAGAACGCCGTTCACCACGCCCCACACCACAAACGTCCAGCCCGCGCCGTGCCAAAATCCGCTCACAAAAAACGTTACCATCGTGGCAACATAATACGTTCTAAAGCGCGAGCCTTTGCGATACACCGAGCGGAAAATGTACGAACCCAAAAAGCGCGAAAGCGTCATGTGCCACCGCTGCCAATAATCCTGAAAGTTCCGCGCTTTGTACGGCGAATTAAAGTTTTCGGGAATAATCACATTGAACAGCAAACCGATTCCAATCGCCATATCCGCATACGCCGACAGGTCAAAATAATACGAAATCG
>CALBGU010000103.1 GCA_937893155.1 uncultured Treponema sp.
ACTGATTTCACAGTATCAAAAAATGCAATCACGCTGTCATTATTTTGAGAGTGTATCGTAAAAAGTGCAAGATAAGAGTGATGAGAATAGTTTAGCGAAACGCGGTTTACAAACTGATATATTGTTTTGAACTGCTCTAGCGGAAGATGCATTGCTCCTTTTGAAACAGTGCGCTCGCCTAAAATCTTTTTCAGATTTGATAAATCGGTGTTCGCTGTTTTTTCATTTGTATTTTTAGCGTGTTCAGAATGAAAAACGAAAGAGCCGTGCTTTCCGTGATGTTTTACGTTGTATAATGCTTTGTCGGCTTTTTGGTAGAGCGAGTGAAAATCCCTGCCTTCCTCTGGGACAAAAACCGCGCCTACAGACGCTCCGAGCGGAATCGCCATATCATCGCCGAAAAGTTCTTTTGCCACAGCCACGATTTTTTCGTTTATAAAATCCGCTTTTTTTGCCACGACATCTTCTGTGAAAATGCTCTGGCAAAATGCAATGAACTCATCTCCGCCAAGCCTGCCCACAATGTCGCTTGAGCGCACTGCTTCTCGGCAAATATCGGCAAAATGAATCAAAATCGTGTCGCCTGCCGCGTGCCCGAAGATGTCGTTTACAAGCTTAAAACTGTCAAGGTCAATCATCAAAAGCGCACCTGAAACTTCTGCGCACAATTCGCTGATTTTTGCTTCTGCTGACGCTTTGTTCAAAAGACCTGTCAGGCGGTCTGTTTCGGAAGCACGCTTAAAATGTCGGATTTTATCGGTGGTTTCAAGAATGTTATGCACTCGGCGCAAAAGCACATCGGCTCTAAAAGGCTTTCGGATAAAATCTTGCGCTCCTGCCGCAAATCCTTGGCTTTCGGTTTCTTCGTCGCTGTCGGCTGTCATAAACATAAACGGGATTGGTTCTCTAAAAGCCTTTTTTACCGCCGCCTGCAACTCAAATCCCGACATTCCCGGCATTCTAAGGTCTGAAAGTACGATGTCAGGACGCTCTTTTAGGCAGTATTCAAAAGCCTCTTTTCCAGAAGATACGCAGATTGTGCGGTATTTTGTCTGCAAAATATGATTTGTTATGCGAAGCGATATTTTTTCGTCGTCTACAATCAAAATCGTTCTATCTTTGTCTTGCATACTTATAACTATACCCCAAAATTGCGCTCTCGACAACTTTTTATTTTAGTTATAAATGCCGCATATCTAAAATGAATTTATGCAAAAAGTATGATATAATAGACCTGTTCGGAAACTAAAAACTTTTGCTGTAGCAAGGGGCTTAAGCCCCTTGTCAAAACTATATTATCGAACAGGTCTAATGAAAGGTGTTTTTGGAGGAAAAAATGACGATTGAAGACTTACAGGCTTTCGGTGCAAATGTAAGAGAAGGGCTTGAGAGGTGTTTGGGCGATGAGGATTTTTATTTGGAAATGGTAAAGATGGGCATTGAAGATGAACGCTTTGAAGCAATAGAAGACTTCATTCGCGACGGAAAAACAGAAGAGGCTTTTGAGGCGGTACACGCTCTTAAAGGCATTGTGTCGAATCTGGTTTTGACTCCGATTTTAGAACCGCTTTGCGAGCTGACGGAGCTTTTGCGGGCTAAAAAATCAGGCGATTATGTTGGGCTGTGCCAAAAAATAAAATCTGAGAGAGAAAAGCTGTTGTCTTTGTAAATTATTTTTGGGGTGAAAATGAACGAGAGTAAAAAAATAGGCTGGATTATTCCCATTTTTACATTGGTTTTTATCGCGCTTATCCTTGTTTGCGGCACGTTTTGGACGGGCAGAAGTTCAAGCCGCGATACAGAACAGGCAGTGCGAAACGTGAGCCTGCTTTATCTTGACGAGCTTGCAACAAGGCGCGAGCAAGTCGTTGCGACAACTTTGAGCGATTACATAAGCGATATGGACATCGCATTGGGACTTATGGAAAAAGAAGACCTTTCCAGCACAGAGAAATTTCAGAGTTATCAGGCGCGCATAAAGCAGCTTTACGGCTTGGAGAAATTTGCTTTTGTGGACACTGGGGGCATTATTTACACTTCGCGCGGCACACGGACTGACATTTCGCTTTATCGCTTTGATTACAATACGCTTAGTGCGCCTGAAATCTCGGTGAAAAATCAAGACAGCGAACACAAAAAACTCATCGTTGCAGTTCCTGTTGACCGATTGCAATTTTGCGGAAAAACGCTTGTGGTGTGCTTTATGGAAATCGATATGACTCGTATGCTTGATGTTATGTCGCTTTCCGTTCAGGCTGGAGCAAATAATACCACGTTTTGCAATCTTTACACAAAAAACGGTGTTTCGCTTTCAAACACGGTTTTGGGCGGGCTTGCGGGTGAAGACAATCTGCTTTCAGCGCTTGAAAATGCTGTTTTTGAGAACGGGTTTTCTATTGATGCGATAAGAGAAGATTTTTCTTTTCACCGCGAGGGTGTTACGTCTTTTACTTATAACAATATCCGCGAAACGATGTATTATGTGCCTGTTCACAACACGGATTGGATGCTCACTTATCTTATTCGGGAAAGTGTGATTTCAGAGCAAATCAGCGCGATTTCCAGCGGAATTATTGTTCGCAGTGCGTTTTTGTCTGCGATTGTTGCGATTGTGCTCATTGGGATTTTTGCTTTTCTTATCGTGCAGAATAGAAAAAATGCGGCTCTTCGGCTTGAAAAAGAAATCGCTGACACAGAAAATCGGGTAAAACAAGAAGAACTTGAAGAGCAGCTCGCTTTGCAGCAGCAAATTGCACGCCAAGAGCGAAAAAGGAGCGAGCAAGACAATATGATTACGGCTCTCGCTTCCGAATACAGCAGTGTGTATTATGTGGATTTGGACAGCGATGACGGCATTTGCTACCGAACGGAAATTTCGGGCGAAGATGTGCTAAAAGAGGGCGAACATTTTTCTTTCAGCGCATATTTTTCTCGCTATGCTGAAAGATTTGTGGCAAAGGAATTTCAGGCACAATTTTTATCTTTTGTAAGTCCTCCTTCAATTCGCGAGGCTTTGCAAAAAGAGCCGCTTATTTCTTTTCGCTATCTCTCGCATCACGACGGCAATGAACGCTACGAAATGCTTCGAATGGCAAGCGTGCAGAAAGATGAAAATACTGATGGCAAGATTCATTTTATCGGGGTGGGATTTTCCAATATAGACAGCGAAATGCGCGATTCACTTGCTAAAAATCAGGCTCTTGCACAGGCTCTCTCTCAAGCAGAAGAAGCGAACAAGGCAAAAACAGCATTTTTGAGTAATATGAGCCACGAAATCCGCACTCCGATGAACGCGATTATCGGGCTTGATACAATCGCACTTCAAGAGCCGAATTTAACGCCTGAGCTAAAAGAAAATCTTGAGAAAATCGGGGTGAGCGCACGATATTTGCTCTCTCTCATAAACGATATTCTTTATATGAGCCGGATTGAAAGCGGTCGAATG
>CALBGU010000104.1 GCA_937893155.1 uncultured Treponema sp.
GCAAAAAGTAGAGTAGCTTCTTACAAAAACAACTACACCCGTGATTGAGTGTAGTTGTTTTTATTTTACAATTTTCGTTTGCCAGCATTTTCTCGTAATATACCATATTCGCCGTGATGATGGTACTCACTAATGGTATTGAACAGAGAAATCAAATCTTCGCAATCCCATTGCAAACGAATTATACCAGAAGACACCATATCATAGAGTATCAATTTGCAAGAAAGTTCCATTGCACACGCTTTTGGAATTTCATTGAGATATACGAAATTCAGCGAATACATAAAAAAGTCTTTGCAGGCTTTTATATTTTCATCAAGTTCTTTTTTGTTAGAGAACCACTTTGAATTTATATAATAAGCAGTTCCGTAATTGTTGTCGAAATGAGTTTCACTTGGACCTCCGTCATATATTGTTAAATGTAGATATGCTTCATCACCATCTCTATATTCAGATAGCCAAAACTCTTGCCCATACACTCCACCGTGATACAGTTCTGTTTTCTTAACCTCTGCACACAGTGGCAACACTGCGAACAATGAAAAAAACACAACTGCAAATAAAATCTTTGTTTTCATTTCAAATCTCCTTAGTTATAAAGTGGATATGCTGTGAATTTATAAGTATCTTTGCTTGGAAAATACTCGTTTATACAAGCATAAGGTTTCCTTCCATCTGTAACAAGTGTAACGCTAATATCTGCTCCTCTCTGCTTCATAAGCATACGGACAGAATTAGCTAAAGCTGGATTCGGGTCTTCAACCACTATATTATCATAATCAATGACATATCCCATATCTTCTAGCCAATTTGGAATAACTTGATTATAGATTATTGAAGTATCGCCTCCGTGCTTGTTTTTATAAGTGATACTGTCGTATAACCAGTAATGTAATTTTCTTCCTTGAACCATTGCATAGCCGTCTTGTTCTCTGTATTGGTACGAAAGTCTGTAAAATTGTGTTCCATAATAACTGTCAGTATGCCAACCTCCTTTATCCATTGGACCTTCTTCTGCCAGTATCGGAAGCAGGCAGAACAACAACGCTATCACACAAGCAATCTTTCTTTTCATAAAATTTGCCTCTCATATTACAAAGGAAATAAATCGAAAGGTAATTTCTCCTTTCTATCATTTGCTTTACTTTTTTCGGATTGCCAATATTGCAAATCCTTTTTTGCTTTTTCTACAGCTTTAGGATTGTAATTTGGGTCAGGAATTGTATAAAATTCGATTTCATCTCTGTATTCTGTATATGTTCTAGTTTCATAATGGTCATAAGTTATCTCACTAGAGCCATAATGTGATGTGCGAGCTCCTATATTTCCTGGTACAAATACCCTTTCAGTTACGGTGTACGGTACTTGAACAATTCTTGATTTTTCAATGGTCGGATTGGAGCATTTTTTTATAGTTTCATTGCAATCATTTATCTTTATATTGCAGGTCGCAATATAAGAATCAGTTTTCTTATATGCAGCATAGGCAGTATTATCAATAACTAATCCGAAATCATACTCAACATATCTTTGTGTATTTTTGTCGTATACTGAATATGCTATAATCATATCTCTGGGCGAATAGGTTATGAATTGTCCTTTTTCTGCAATGCTTTTTAGAATTGAATCTTCTTCGTCACTTAAAGAAACACTTGTAACTTCTCCCTCTTGTATCTTGGATTTTATCATAGAGAAGATATAAGAACTTGAACAGCGATAATCTATATCTTCAATAAAAAAATCAGAACCCTCTGACGAAGAGGAGAAATCTTTCTCTTTTAGCTTAGAAGTAGAATAAATCCCCTTTAATCCTGTTTCTTCATCAAGAGAAATAAGCTGTGTCGTAGCACAACTTACAAACGAAACGACAGTAGCTACCAACGCCAAAACATAAACAATCTTTGTTTTCATAAAACTTCAGCTCCTTTTATTCTAAAATGCTTAAACAAAGTACACGATTATCATTGAGAGTTATAAAATAAAACCAATCCCAGCCGACATCACTTATAGGTTCATCATCGAATTTTGTATATTGCAAACTTACTAACCCATATTTTAGATTTACGACAGCACTTGTTCCGCTTCCGTAAATGTAATCTTCTTTGAAAAAATCATTTGTAAATAAGTCATCTTTTTTATAGATGGTTACAGTAAACTCCGCTTTATTAGAAAACGAATTTGCGATATACATTGCGTCTTCAATCGCCCCCTCAAGCGTACTCCATTTGTTTTTCATTGGCAAATATACAGAAGTTGTTACTTTTACGTTTGCATGTATATCTATCCACTTTTCTTCAGAAAATGCAGATGAAACAAACAAAAATACAAATAAAAAAGAGAGTAAAATATTCTTCATTTTCATAAAACAATTCTCCTTGCAATTATTTATATCCAATTTAATACCAAGCGTCTTGATAAGTTCTAATACTATGAACTCTTCTTCTGCGCTCTTTCAATGAATCATCGCCGACAATTTCCCAATCAACGTCGCTTTGTCTTCCAAGTGCTACGAGCATTTCTTCTCTAACCAAACGACCTTTTGCATCTGCATCACAAAGATTGTAAGCCTCAAATATTCTCAAAAGTCTAGCTGGGCGTTCATCTTGTTTTATAGTTTCTTTTATAAAGGTTTCTTTGCTTTTCTTGTCAAGCAGAGAAAGTTTGTATGTACGTTTTCCATTTTTATCTTCTGAAATCTGCCCTGTTGTAATGAGAAGCCCCAAGAAAAATAAAAGCACAAACACACAAAAAAGACTAAAACCAAAGCCAATTCTAAAAAGAATAATATGCTGATTGCAAAATTCAAAAAAGGTCATAGAAACTCTTTACTAAAGGTTGCCCCAATCTGTTGTCATAGCGATAAATCCCGCAAGACTTTCTAGGCTTTGTTTTTTCCCATATTTCTTTAATAATGCTTGGCTTTTTTTCATAAATGGTAAGATTTGAGCTTGCGCATTTCTAACAAAATCATAGTATGAATCTGTTGTCTGATGGCTATATCCGTCCCATTGAAATGAACGTGGGCTTGTAAATTCCCATACAACAATAACACCATTATCAATAGAAAGTATAAGTCTTCTTCCATCATTTACTTTCCCATTCTTATAATAAGATACATCGTATATATCAAAGCCCCAGTAATAATTTTGCTCTGCAGAATTATCATAAAGTTTTGTATAAATGGCTTTATGTCTATATCTAGAAAAATCTATTGCTTCTAAAAAAAATAAATCTTCAAGCTGTGCAGGAGATAAACCTTCTGACTCGCAATAGGATTCCAATATGGTTATTGCAAAAGTATTGAATGGAAAACAAACAAGAACTAAAAACAAGATACAAAAAAGCTTTTTATTCATAAAGCAATTCTCCTTATAAAAAATTGATAAAATACACAGAGCATTTCTAAAATTGTAGAAACACTCTGTGTATTTTTACATAAACAAGAGTTCCTTTAGGGAATTATCGTCAACGATTTCCCATATTACTCTTTTCCGTAAGCTACATGGCGAAGGTCTGAAAAGGCTTTTTCGTGAAGTTTTTTAGTCTTTTCATCAACAGTTGCAAGTTTTTGCTTGAGGTTATCTTTTAAAACTCCATTTGGAATATTCCAAACTTCGTGAATATCAAAACTATCCCCGAATAATTCTCTTAGATTTGGTGCAAAAAAGTCTTTGTACCAATCTAAATACTCATCTTGCTTTTTGACTTCGTTAGCAAAATTGCTATCTCTCTCATCTAGTGTTTGTAGCATAATCTTTCCTCTGTGCCAAAATTACCTAACATTTAATATCATGCTTATTTCTATTTTATGGCATAAATATCTTGTTACTATTGCATTAAAGTGCAATATTTGCAGGGAACTTGCTATTTAATGCAATGTTTTTAGAAGCTGATAGCTGTAAAATGAGTTCAGTCATGAATATGAACGTGAAAGATATTTTTGGTGAGAACTTAAAGCACTTTAGGAAGCTGAATAAGATTACTCAAGAAGAGCTTTCGGAAAAACTCGAGATTACTCCGACTCATTTAAGCCGAATCGAAAACGGTAAATCCTTCGTTACCGCCGAACTCCTCGATTCTCTTTGCGTCATTTTCGATATTTCTCCCGCAACTTTCTTCTATACTACACGGGAATTTCAAGGCGATGATAGCCTTTTTGCCAGAATGGATTCAGTCATTGATGCAGAACTGAAAAAGTTTTCTATTCTTCTAAAAGAAAAACTCCGAAAATAATGTATTATTCACACATTCTGCACGCAAAAAAATACACGGCAGCTTTCTCGTCTTGCGCGGAAAGAGTGATAAAACCAATTATAAAAAAATGATAACAGTATCTGATTTTTACAAAAAAAAATTCGGGTGCAAAGTGTACAAACTCGCGTTAGACGCTGGGTGCACCTGTCCGACGAGAGACGGAACAAAAAGCACGGGCGGTTGTATTTTTTGCTCACAAAGCGGGTCGGGTGATTTTGCCGCAAGCCGCACGATGAGCATAACCGAACAAATCCGCAGTGCAAAAGCGCTTGTCGAAAAGAAAATCCACGGAAAAAGCGGCTGCAATACCGGAAAATACATCGCTTATTTTCAAAATTTCACAAACACCTACGGCAATCCCGACAAACTAGAGCGGCTCTGGCTCGAAGCACTTGAAAACGCTGACGATACGGGCATTGTGGGCATCGACATCGCCACGCGCC
Source organism: uncultured Treponema sp. (assembly GCA_937893155.1). Classification (GTDB taxonomy): domain Bacteria; phylum Spirochaetota; class Spirochaetia; order Treponematales; family Treponemataceae; genus Treponema_D. The sequence goes on from CALBGU010000104.1 coordinate 4,698, forward strand.
CTGATTGTCTCTCAACCGACATCGTGAATCGGCTCGTTCGGCTTTCGGAGCGGACATTTTTGACCGTAGAACTCGGTTTACAAACCGCAAACGATGAAACAGCACGCAAAATCAACCGCTGTTACCGCACCAGCGAATACGAAAATGCCGTAAAACTGCTCCACAGCGCTTCAAACGGCAAAATCCACGTCGTCACACACATCATTTTCGGTTTGCCGGACGAAACAAAAGCAGATATGCTGCAAACCGTACGCTGTGCCGTCAATGCGGGAACAGACGGCGTAAAATGCACCGTTTTGCACGTTCTTGCAGGAACAAAACTTGCGCACCTGTACCAAAATGGAGCATTTCGGTGTCTCAAAAAAGAAGAATATTTTGAAATTGTGGCTTCTGCGCTCCGCCTTTTACCACAATCCACGGTTGTACATCGGCTCACAGGCGACGGCAACAAAAAAATCCTCATTGCGCCGCTGTGGACTGCAAACAAACGGCGCGTTCGTAACGAAATGGCGGCTTATTTGCGCGATTTTGACGAAAGCCATTCAAAAAGCGATACCGTCTCGCCGTCAATGCTTTCAGAAACTTCATCTCGGAACAGCGGAATAAAAGCATCGTGCCCCGAATACTGAAACACATTGCCGTCTTCGTCAAAATACACGCCGTCAGAATCCACAATGCAATTATACAGCGTATAATGCACATCTTTTGCGCCCTCTGCAACCAATCTTTGCACCGTAGCACCGTCATATTTTGCGATTTTCGCCACAGAATCATCTGCTGAATGAACAAACCACAGCGGCATTTTTGAAAGCGACGCAATATCGCGCGATGTCAGCTTAGAATTCGGAAAAACCTCGCTCACAGGCACCGCCGCCGCAAAAAAATCAGGATATTGCAGACACATATTCACCGCCATATAGCCGCCCGCCGAAAATCCCATAATATACACGCGATTTTCATCGATTTCGCCGTGGTTTTCAATAAATTCGCCGATAAGATTTCTCAGCGCAATCGTATAAATCGACACCGTTGCACTCGGCGCTTTTTCCTCTTCGCGCTCTTTGCCCCGAAACGCAAATTTCCCCGAAAGCCAGCCCGTCATTTTCTCTTTTATGCTTTTTACCGTGCCGTCAATGTCCACAGGAACCCAGATATTATTCCCAAAAGCATCTTTCGTAGTCGATTCAAGCCACGAAGTCCGCGCTTGCGGCACCAAAATCGCAGCCCCGCCCTCGCCGAACTGCCGTTGCATTTCATCATTCGACAAATCGCCGATTCTGCTCGCCAAAAGCGGTGCCAACGCGTCCGTGCCGCCCTCCGAAATGCCGTGCAGCCACACAACCAGCGGGATTTTAGCCGCGCTCTCAGACTCCGAGCGCGCTTCGGGCAAAAAATAAGCGTAATAACTTACCGTTTCGTCCGTAACCGAAAAACTCGCCTTGAATTTTGACACCGCCGCACAATTCACCGCGCTCATCTCTGAACAATTCAGCGACAGCGCGCTGTTTTTTATCCACAGACTTTTCACGCCCTTTTTCAAAATGGACACAGGAAACGAAACAAACGGATTACACAAAGAATCTTCTGGGTGCGTCTTAAAATGCAGCGTAACATAAATGCCGTCGAGCGCTTCATTGCCGTATTCATCGCTCAAAAACGCGCTTTCCACGTCGAGAAATCCCGTTACGATGTCGATTTTGTCCCCCGCAGCCGCGCCGAACACGCCCACGCTGAAATCTTGTGCATTCACCGCCGAGGCAGGCACATTTTTGCCCAAATACACCACCGCACTGTCGATAACAGGACCCCAATCTTTCACCGCAACATTCATCACATACGATTTTTCGCGCGGAGGCTCATACTCGTGAAAAAACGCCGCAGAATCGACCGTCAATGCCCCTACCCTCGCCTGCACACACGCAAACACCGCACACAAAACACACAGAAGATTCTTGTTCATTCCAAAATCCCTTTTTACACCTCGAAATCCATACAAACCCGCGTTTTAGTGAACGGGCGCACTTTTGTATTTGCAATTTCAACGTGCGCAGGGTGCACCGCGTAGCCTTTGAGCGCCGCTTCGCTTTCAAGCGTACAGTCAAGCATTACATCGGCGTTTGAACTTGCCAAACATTCCGTCTGCACCTTCACCGCCGTCAATCCGGGAACTTTTCCCACGAGGCTTTCCAAACCAGCCTTGATTCCACCTTTGACGGCATTCTTTTCGTCCAAAGAAAGCTCGTCTTTCAACTGCCAAAGAATAATATGTTTAACCATAGCATTTATTTTATAATCAAAATCCGCTTCCTTCAAGTGCGACAATCTTCGATGTATATTGAAACAAGGGTATATTGAAACAAGGGGCTTAAGCCCCTTGCTATCGCTGAATTGTGGTAAAAAAAATTATCGGGTCGAAGAGCGATAATGACACAAAACATCAAACGCAAACGTTAATCCACAGTGTATGCGGCAACCGATTCGCCGAAAAACAAATCCACGCTGCCTTCCGCCTGCACTTTTATCAACTTGCACTCAATCACCGCACTAATGCCGTTTTCTGGAATCATCACGTCGATGTTTCGCGCTTTTTTGGCTTTTATGGCAAATTTTTCAAACTTGTCCACCGCCGCACCCGAAACGCTGCCCGTATTTTGCACCAAATCGCCGTTTGCGTCTTTTGGAATCAACACGGCAAATTCAGAGCTCCGCCGAATGTTCGCGTCAGCTTGGTGGTCGGGCGCGCTTGAAAAAACAACCTTGGTAACAGGCTCGTAATCAAACGGCATAACCCACCCGATAGGCGTAAGGTCGTACTCTTTGCCTTTGCTCGCAATAATAACGGGCGATTTCACCGCCTTATACGCTTCTGTCAGTTCGATTTCCATACAAAAATCCTCCAAAATAATGATTGATTCATTGTAATACGATTTTTGCACAAAATCAAATAAACAATGCGTTGTCTTACCTGCCATTGAAGATTATCGCGCTACGGCTGCTTTCCCAGCGCGGATTTTTCCTCGTGACGCACGAATTTTGCGTTCCCAGCGCGGTTTTGCCCCCGTGACGCACGAATTTTGCATTCCCAGCGCGGTTTTGCCCCCGTGACGCACGAATTTTGCTCGCCGCAATTTGCAACAGCGTATTTTGTGCGCCGTGTGAAAAAAATCGAAATGAAACAAAATAGACAGCCGCAAAATTTTGATGTATAATTTTTTTGAAAATTGTTTCAAATGGAAAATCGAATGAATAAAAAACTCAATAATGTGCTTTTTTTTGAAAACGAAAAGCGAATGAATTCTTTGATAATCAAAATTATGTGGATTTTAACGCCGATGAGAATGATTCCCACGATTGGAAAAATTGCGGGCGTTATTCCCGGCACAGATACCGTTGCAACCACCGTAAATACAGCACTTTTAATCCTTTTTCAAACAGCGATTTCCATTTTTTACAAAAAAAAGCCGAACAGCACGCTCACCAAATATCTGATTATGCTGATTTTTCAATTTGTCGTCGTTACGCTCAGTATGCAGCGCGGTGTGGAAGTGTCGCTGCTGTATCTCATCGTGCCGACGCTCACGCTGCTGTTTTACGACCGCGCCTTTACCATCAGAATCACCACAATCAGCTATTGCGTGATGCTTTTGACTCTGCTCTATCGCGCAATCACGCACGACACCTCGTATTACAGCAATATGCCGCGCATTGTGTGGATTCGCGCATACGCGGTTGGAATGACGGTTGAATACACGATTTGCACGGTGATTATCATCAGTATTTCAAACTCAATTCAGGCAACGATGCGCCTTTTGAACAAGCGCGAAATGGAAGCGCAGAAAGCAAAACTCGCAGAACGGGCAAAATCATTGAGCACTCAGTTTGACCAGCAGAAAATTATCACAGGATTCGCCAATTTGGTGGAATCGCGCGATTCGCTTACGGGAGAGCACATCAAACGCACGCGCGCTTACGTCAATCTTATCAGCCAGCGTATGAAAGACCTCGGATTTTACACCGACGAACTGACCGCCGAAATGCAGGAAAACATCACGCAAGCCGCCCCGCTCCACGACATCGGCAAAATCTGCGTGCCAGACCACATTCTGACCAAAGAAGGACCGCTGACGCAAGAAGAGCGCACCAAAATGAAAGAACACACCGTAAAGGGCGAAGAAATTATCCGCGAAAATCTTTCATATTTGCCCGCCGATTATGTGGACGTCGCGTGCAAAATGGCACGAAACCACCACGAGCGCTGGGACGGCACAGGTTATCCCGACGGACTCAAAGAGCAAGAGATTCCGCTCTGTGCGCGCATTATGGCAACGGCAGATGTGCTTGACGCGCTGTTAAGCCGCCGCTCATACAAAATGCCGCTTTATCTCAGCGAGTCTTTGCGCATTATGAAACAAGGCGCAGGCAAACAATTTGACCCTCTTTGTATTCGCGCGCTCCTCGATTGCGCCGACGAAATACCCGCATTGCAGCTGCAAAATGGTGCAATCCAAAATTCCTCGTCCGACACCGAAAGCGACCTCGGCGAACTCGAAAGCGTGGAATAATCGTAACAAAATGCTCCGTGCACCATGCGCATTTTGTTTTTTGCAAATCAAAAAAATAGTAGCGCAGAATACTTGAAAAACAAAATTTCTGCGTTATCGTCTAAAGGAGACTCTTTTATATCCCAAAGTTTCCAAAAATGATTGGATTCAACGGCAACACGGAGGTGAATATGAAAACAGCGATTTATATTTTTGACACAAAGGTTTTAGAGGATAAAACAATCTTTTCGGCAGAACTTGCCAAAATGACCGACTACCGAAAACAGCGCGTGGACTCATACCGTGACGAAAACGACCGGCGGCTTTGCTTGGGAACGGGCATCGTCCTTTCTTACGCGCTCAAAAAAGCCGGAGAAAACGAAGCCGAGCTTGAATACACCAAAAAGGAAAGCGGAATGCCGTACTTCAAGAACCGTCCCGACCTGCATTTTAGCCTTTCGCACTCAGGCGAGCGGGCAATGTGCGCCGTATCAGACTCACCAATCGGGTGCGACGTGGAACTTTTGGGCAATGGAGAGGCATCGTACAGCGACACGGTGCATTGGACGCAAATAGAAAGCTACGCGAAAGCCACCGACACGCCTCTTGCGTACCTGATGGGCAATAAAACAGCGATGGACAGCACATACCAATTCTGCGGATTCGAGCGGAACGACGGCTACATCTATACCGTGTGCAGTAAAGAGACCATTACCGACAGCGCGCTTGAAATCGTGGAGCTGTAAAGAGCAAAACAGGGGAACATCGCCCCTGTTTTTTTTGTGCGAAAGCCAAAAACACCCCGCCCCGCCCCACCTGCGCACCAAAAAAGCACCGCGCACAGTGTTTTTGAGCATACCAGCGTCGCAAAAAAACACGTTGCAGACGTGCGTTAGGAGTTCTTTTTTCTCAATAACCTCAAAACACATTGACTTCATATAACACCGTTATATATCATAAGCCAAAACAGAATGAAATCAATCATCAGGAGAAATTATGGAACTTACTTTAGGCGATGTTGAACAAACCGCGCTCATTCCCGTGGCAATCAAGGCTGCGGAAACACTTCGCACAAACGCAAGAATCAAAGACGACGTTGCGCTTTCGATTATCAGAAATCTAAATGTGGATTTGCACTCATACGACCACTTTTTAAGCCACGAGGGAGTGATTGCGCGCACGATAATGCTTGATAATATGGTGAAAAATTATGTATCGCAGCATAAAAATGCCGTTATTGTGAACTTGGGAGCGGGATTTGACAACCGTTTTTCGCGTATCGACAACGGGGAAATCCTGTGGTTTGATGTGGATTTGCCTGACTCAATCGCGGCACGGCGAAAAGTATTTGCAGACAAGGAGCGCGTGCAGATGATAAGCGCAAATGTGCTTGACGCGGCGTGGGTCGCCCCCGTAAAAGACGCGTTGCACAAAACAAATGCGCCTCTTTTGGTTCTGGCAGAAGGATTGTTTATGTATTTGACATTTCCCGAGATACAAAAATTGCTTTGCATCTTGACGGAGGAGTTTTCGTCTGGAATGTTGTACGCCGAAATGAATTCTCCGATTATGGTAAAACACGAAAAACTGCACGACACCGTAAAATACACAAATGCGGTATTCAAAAGCGGCACAAACAGCGCGCAGGAACTATGTCAGCTCTGCGAAAAGCTCACATTCATCGAAGAACACAGTTTTAACGAAGAAATGAAGAAATATTCTCTTCGCGGCAAGTTATTCGCTGCGTTTTTTGGTCGTTTTAATGACCGATGGGCGACTTTTTCGTGGTAGGAAACAGCAAAAACAGGTGTAAATAAGAAAAAATCACGCTTGAAATACCTCTTTTCGTTTGCGTACAGCAAAAACTGTTTTATAAAATGTTAAATGCACCGTGTTTTCTGTCTTTCCTAAAACACGGAAAGCATTTTGCACTGTGTTTTCGACCTTTCCGTGAACACAAAAAGCATTTCGCACCGTGTTTTCAGCCTTTCAGTAAACGCAAAAAAGCATTTCGCACCGTGTTTTTAACCTTCCCGTAAACACAAAAACACCTTTGCACCGTGTTTTTGACCATTCTGCGCATACGGAAAGCATACAATTCAGCAGCATTTCTCTTTCCCTATTTGCAAAAATGAAATACAACGATAAAAATCGCTTTTTTTTCACACCGTTCTTTATGTAATGCGCATTTTTTTCCTTTTTTGTAGACAAAAATACACAGAAAATGGTTCGGCATTGCTTCCGCCGAAAAAAAATCCCCCGTGATGATACAAAACAGGTGTTTCGCCGTCAAAATCGGAGTTCTTACCTGCAAAAATGAAGCACACAGCAAAAAAGTATGAACAAAACAACGCGAAAAAAGCATTTTTTTGTATGCAAGAATATGCAAAAGCAATCAAAATGAGTGCATACATACTTGTTTTACGGTCATTTTTTTGAATCAGCATATCATTTTTAGCAAAAAAATACTGCGCGTCAGTTGCAAAACTCCGTGTTTTTTCACAAAAAACAGCATTTTTTTGCCGAATAATTCATTTTTCATTTGCTTTTTTAACAGATTGCGCTACAATTTATAAGAACATATCTCGAAGAAAGGAGGTTTCGCTATGAATTTCACCAGAATTAACGGCACAATTATCAATTTGGACTTGGTACGGCAATTTTATGCAATACACCAAAATCCTCGTAACCCGTTTCATTCGTCGCTGGTATTTGTATGGGGCGATACACAAGCGCAAGGAGCAGAACGGCTCGCAAAAACCACCATTGCAGGCAAGGGAAGCGGCTCAGACAACAAAAAACAACCCGATGCAAAGGCTTTTTGCGATGAATTGTACCACGACATACGCGCCGGCACGGTAAAAGACGATTACACGTTCTAAAAATTCTACGCAGGCAATAAAAAAGAGGTCATTTTGACCTCTTTTTGCCCAGAACAAGACTTGAACTTGCACACCCTTGCGAGCTCTAGGACCTGAACCTAGCGTGTCTACCAATTCCACCATCTGGGCAAATAAAATG
>CALBGU010000105.1 GCA_937893155.1 uncultured Treponema sp.
TACCAAAAATAACACCACCCTCTTGCAATAAGAAAAAAATTTGCACCAGATACGCTACAAATGACGTATTCTGTAATTTCTGAAGTCTATAAAGCAAAGGGTGATTACGAAAATGCTCTTGAGTATCAGAAAAAATGCATTGCTATTTACGAGAAAAAATGGGGTGTAAAACATAAATATACAGCAGATGCGTATTATAATATTGCGCGTATTTATGATGACATGGGAGATGACTCAAAAGCAATCGTCTATAATGAAAAGGCTCTAGCTATTTATATAGATTATTATGGAGAAAATTCTTTAATGGTTGCTGATACATATATAAATCTAGGAAATAGTTATAAAGCAACTTGGAATTATAGGAAAGCTCTTACCATGTGGGAAAATGCTTCGAATATATACGAAAATATTTTGGGCAATAATCATAAAAATACAGCAACCGTTTATTACAATATGGCTGGTATAGCTTGTCAACTAGATTCTCAAATTGCAGTTTATTATTGGAATAAATTTCTTAATGCATTGCAAAATTCAGAGGATTACCGAAAGAATATTTTTGAGACGAACGAAATGCTTTTTGTAGGTGTAAAAAACATTGAAGTACTCCCAGATAACGAAGATTCCGAGCTGAAACAATTAAAATTGACTTGGAACATAAAAGATAAGTTTAATCCTGATTTCGTTAGAAAGATTCTTTCTTTTGGTGAAAACACTGTAGAACGTGCTAGACTTGATATATCTTCGTTGAGAACAGATTTGCTAAAAGCAGCTCTGCCGATTTATTATTTTGGGGTAGATTTTGAGGCACGAAATAATAATCCTGCAAAGGCTTTTGAATATTCCGAAGCTCTCCGAAGTCGTGGGTTCCTTGATGAAATAGGGCTTGAAAGAGCTTTATTGCTTGATGGAGTAACAGATATTGAGCAGAAAGAGATAAAAAATCTTACAAACAAAATCTCTGCTACGAGAAAAGAAATAGAGTATCAGAGTAATCTTCAAATATCAGAGAGGAATACTCAAAAGTTATCTCAACTGGGAAAAGAACTTTCTGATACAGAAAAGGCTCTTGCAAAACTCGATGACGCAATTGGGAAGCGACTGCCTGCATATTCTCAGCTTAGAAATCCATTGCCTGCGAAAATAAAGGACGCTCAAAAGTGGTGCGGAAAAGACAAAGCGATTGTCGAATACGTTTTGTGGAATCCTGCTATTTTAGACGAAGCTGGGATTGATAGAACGTATAACACATTACAAGAGCAAAACCGAGAAGTCTATAAATTGCATTCATATTGCATTGTGATTACGAAAAAGCAAGTTGTTGCTGTGCCGCTCGACGATGATTTTGATTTTACTGAAGCTGTTAGAAAGCTCCGAGATGGCGTTATACCAAAGCGTTTAAAGCCGACTCCCGAAACGGTATTTGAAGATGTGCGAAATAATTTATATGCAAAACTCATTGAACCTGCATTGCCATATATTAAAGGGTGTAATCAACTTCTTATCGTGCCTGACGGTAGCCTTGCTTTCTTGCCATTTGATATATTGCGAAAAGATGAAGATTCAAAAATGCTTTGCGACCAATTTGCAGTCTCTCTTTCGCCGTCAGTTTCTGTGAGTATGATTGCTGATAGCTCAAAGACGAAGGGACTTGAAATGCTCGCATTTGGCGGTGCTTGGTATGATAAAACGCTTTCAGCTGAAGAACATCGCAAACTTTTTGACACGCAAGATATGACACGGGGCAAAAGTCGCGGATTTAAGTTATCTACAGAAGTTGTAACGGCAGAAAATGCGGCAGAAGATTTTTCTATACAGTTAAACGGAGAAAAAATCGCTGTTGCTGATTATTTCAAGCAGAAAAATTTGAATTGGCACGATTTGCCTGGCACTCTTATTGAATTGAATACACTGAAAAACAAATCTGTCGGCTCAAAAAAGTATCATCAATTTATACAGGAAAATGCTTCTGAAATGCAAGTAAAGCTCCTCTCAAAAGACAAAACACTTGCAAAATATCCGATTTTGCATTTTGCTTGTCATGGCTATTTTGACAAAGATAATTCAGATATGTCCAGTATTTTGTTTTCTGAAGTGTCGGGTAAGCTGTCTGCGGTATCGAATGAAGATGGATATTTAACTATTTCAGAGGCTTCGACATTGAATCTCGATGCAGATATGGTTTGTCTTTCGGCGTGCGAAACAGGATTAGGCGAGATAAAAACGGGCGATGGTATGACAGGGCTTTCAAGAGCTTTTATGGTTGCAGGTGCGCGACATGTTGGCGTAAGTTTGTGGCAGGTTGATGATGAAGCTACTGCGCAATTTATGGCGAGTATGTACAAGAAAATCGAGAAAAAAGGTATGACATACTCTCAGGCATATCAGCAAACGAAAGTTGAATTCAGAAAAAGCGACGACTATTCTCACCCGTATTATTGGGCAGCCTTTGCTTTGTACGAATAAAACACAGGGAGTGTGAAAAATGCTCCCTGTGTTTGTGTCAAAAAAGTGCTTTATAAAGATTCGATAATCGTAAGAGAATAAGGCTTTACTTTGTATACAAAGTCGTTGCTTAATCCGTCGAACTCCTCTTCATAAGGCACGATATTTTCAGGATTGTCAAAAGTGTTCTCATCTGCTTTGTCGCCTGAAAGAATAGTTACCTTTGCTTTTGCAGGGGATTGAGAAGAAAACTTTGCTCCCTTCAACAACACTTGCACATCTTGTTCATTCTCTGAAACATTGACAATCTTTATAATCGTCTTACCGTCTTTTGTTTGCCCAACGTGTGCATAAAGTGGGTCAAAATTGAGAACATCGGTAATCTCTTGTGTCAGTTTTCCGTCAAGATAACACTTTGTATTTTCTCCGCGAACCACAATTTTTAAGTTGTACCATTTGCCTGTTTCAAGAGAACCTGGCTTTATGTCGAATTGTGATTTATCGCCTTTCAGAACTCCTTTTTCAATGGCGTTTTGCGTATTTCCCCAGCCGCCTAAGTTCCACCAGTAAAAATTGTTGCCTTTTACACCGAAATTGATGAGAAATCCCTCAGCTCCGCTTGTTTTTTTGGCTTTCAATTCCAGCGTGTAATTCGCCACGTTTGTAACATCGGCTTCGTTGTCGAGCGCCATAAACGACGGTGTAGCGCCCGAAGTCTGCGCGATAACGCCCTTTTCAATGCTCCATTCGCCAAGACGATTTTCTGTTTTGAACGCACCGAGGTCATTTTTGCCTGCCGACGTGTATAGCACTTTCTTCGTGTCGTCATCTGTCACTTTGATGTCTTTAAACTCCGCATTCGTCGCCCAAGAACCGAGTGCAATAGTGCCGCCGATGAACTTTTTTTCCTCGTTTGCGTTCGGCTGCACTATCGTGGATTTCACGGTAAAATCGCTCTTGTTGTTCATAAAAAGCGACTGCACATAGTAATTCGGCGTGCCGTAGACTTCCGCGTTGTTGAACCAAATTGCGTCTGGAGCCCATTGCACAAATCCGTCGCGGGCAAACAGCGGCGCATAGCTCGCGATTTCCACGATGTCGCCGTTGCGCTCGATGCTCGTCATATACGCCGCTTCGGTGAGAGACGCAAACAGATTGTTGCGCCTGCCCTCAACCCACGACGCATATTCTCCGATAAAGACTTTCGGCTGATTTTTGCCGCGCTTGTAAAAATCAAGATTGTCGTAGCGATTGCCGTTCGTCAAGAACCATGTGTACGGATTGTAGTAATGCTCATCGACAAGCCCTGCGATTTGGCGCGTTTTGCGTCCTTTTTGCCACATGCGGATTTGATTCCACGTATTCGCCCACGCCTCTCCTTGATACGTCCAGCCAGAAGAGATAATCGGCTTGATGTTCGGGTATTTTTTTGCAATCGCCATTGCAATGTAGCGATACCGCTCAAAATAATCCTGCCCCCAATCTTCGTTGCCAATCGCAATGTAGTTGAGCGTGAACGGCTCGAGGTGACCAGCCTCGGCTCTTTTTTTGCCCCATTCGCTCGTTGCCGGTCCTGTTGCATATTCGATTAAATCGAGCGCGTCCTGTGCGTATTGCTTGTATTCTTTAGTCGGCGAAATCTCTCCGTCGTGGCTCATTCCGCAACTCAAAACGGGAATCGGTTCTGCCCCGATGTCCTCACAAAATCGAAAATATTCGTAAAATCCCAAACCATACGACTGCATATACGGCACGGACGGATTTGACCAGAAATTGACGCTCTCCTTTCGCTCTTCCACCGGTCCAATGGTGTTTTTCCACTGATATCGGTCAGTGAGCTTGTGCCCGTGCACGATACAACCGCCCGGAAATCGCACAAATGCGGGGTGCATATTCTCCAGTATTTCAGCAAGGTCTTTGCGAAGCCCGTTTGGCTCGTCTTTGTAAATATCCGCCGCAAACAGCGACACAAAATCCACATCGAGATTTCCTGCATCGTTCGCATAGAGCGCGATACTGCCGTTTTTGGTGGTTGCCGCGGCAGTAAGATTAAAATCAAACTTTTTCCATTCCGTCGTGATGCCTGAAATCACCGTTTCTGCTTTTTCCGCGCTGTCTTCTCCGATTGTTACGGTAATGCTCGATACGCTGCCGTCCGTGCTCCGAAGATAGACGGAACCGGGGTATGTTTTGCCCGCTTCAAAGAACATTCCGCGATAACCCGCGTTTGAAAACCCGTCGCCGGCGGCTTTTGCCTGAAACTTAACATACGTTGGATTGTTCGCGTTCAAGCCGCCTTTTTTGGTGGTTTTCAGCCGACTTGAAGAAGCGTTCCCAGAAATATTGATATGGTCTCTCCAGCCTTCTGTTGCCGAAAAACCGCCAGCAGCCGCCTCAAAAGAACGGTTCTGCACCATTTCACCGTACAGCCCGCCGTCGCCGGCATAGTTAATATCTTCGTAAAAAATACCGAATAGATTTTTGCTCACTTCGGTCTGCGGCGCGTTAAAATCGGCGATAATGGTGGCATTTTGCGCAAAAACTGGCAGCGAAAAACTGGCTAAAGCCGCAAAAGAAATCATCATTTTGCTGTTTTTTCTTTTTTTCATAGCGAACTCCTTTGATATATTATCAATAAAATCAACAGAAACTATATTCATAATGAAACATAAAAATCGGGTTGTCAAGAAAAATATCAGCAAAAAATAAATATATCTGCTTGTCATTTTGAGCTTTCATTGCAAAGTTTTTCTCAATCACTGTATATACATAGCGAAAAAAGATAATATAATATATAATACAGATATGGATATTTTGGACTTTAAGGACGAAAACGAATACGCCGACCAAATGCACACCGGCGCACTTTTGAATCCGCGCATTGATTCCACGTTTAAGGCTCTTTTTACGCGGGACACAAAAGAATCGCGCGAGGCTCTGCACTCATTTTTGGAGGCTGCAACGGAGCTAAAAATATCTGAGGTTGTGCTCAAGCCGAACGATGACGGAGTTCGTTTTATTTCGCAGCGAAGCGTAAGCTACGATATTTTGTGTACGCTCGATAACGGGCAATGCGCAAATATAGAAATGCAGGCATTCAATCAAGCGTATGATTACGGGAAAAGAGCCGAACACCAAGTGGCGCGATTGGAAGTATCGGGCTTAAAAAAGGGCGAAAGCTGGCAGAAAGCGCCGAAAGTATTTCAAATATCGGTTCTCAATTTTGTGTATAAAAATGAAATGGAGAAAACCGAGAAAAAAAATCTTTCTGAGGATACGGGCATAAATCATTATGTGATGCAAACGGCGAGCGGCAGGCAATTAGCAAATATCTTGAATGTGATATTCATTGAACTTCCGCTGATTGCTCCGAAAGAATCAACGATTGAAAAAAATACGCCGCTCGAGAATTGGGCAATTTTTTTGAAGGAAGCGGATAATCCAAGAAAGACGGATTTAATCGTAAAACTGACCAAAAAGGAGGCAGGGCTTATGCAGGCGCAAAAATCATTATCAGCAATAAGTGCAGACCGCGATTTATGGCTGGAGCAATTTCGGCAGGAAACGCTTGAGCGCGATATTCTTTCTGCAAAAGAAGCCAGCGAAGAACTTGGTTATAAAAAAGGTCTTGAGCAGGGCATTGAGCGAGGTATCCAGCGAGGTATCCAGCAGGGCATTGAGCGAGGTATCCAGCAGGGCATTGAGCAGGGCATTGAGCAGGGGCTTCAAAGTGGATTTGAAAAAGGCAGATTGCTTGTTGCTCAAAATTTACTGCGCAGCGGAAAAATACCGTTGGCGGATATAATTGCCGTAACGGGATTATCCGAAGAGAAATTGCAAAAAATAGCCAATTCCCAGTAATGTTTTTTTTCGCAGGCACATTTTTTTGTTTTTACCATTCCCGTGTATGACGCGGGAATTTTTTTTGCTCAGTTTTGCTGCGGTGTTTTAACAACCGATTACCTTAAACCAATCTATAAGAACCGTTACATATCATAAAAATTCGCAAAATTTTTCTTGACAGACGAAAAATTCCGATTTAGCATAAATTTCAATCGGGTGTGTAACCAAAAAAAGCGTTACATACGAATAAAATCGTGCTAAACAAATACGGAGGAACCAATGAAGAAAAGTGTGTTTCAAATCTGCATTGCGACAATCGCGCTTGCAGTGCTTGCAATTACAGGGGGGGGCTGCTCTTTAGACCTGAGTGACGAAGACGAGAGAGCAACGGTAGAACTTGATTCAAAAGATTATAAAGATTTTGGTACTAAAGTTTCTGGAGCTTGGTCAAGCGACGGAACAGAAGCAGAAAATTCTATTGCACCTTTTACAACTGTGTCAAAATCTACAGGACTTACATTGGCTTTTCATATCAACGAAGCTCTCTCCGACAGCGACCAGTACATTCTTTTCAAGAGCAATGATTCAGATGGCTTAGGAATGACTGATGGCTATTTTTCGCCATGGGCGAATAGCTTTACAAATGGAGGAACAGGCGTAAATGATGAAGATTTAGGTGAAGTCGGTATTATCAAGAAATCAGCTGTTGCAAATGCTTTTTATACCATTGTTCTAAAGTCTTCAGGTGATGTCCATTTTTATATTAACGGCGAAGAAATTGGAAGTGGTTGGGAAGCAACAAAAACAAAAGACTTTGTGGAGAATTTCATCACAAAAGCAACGTCTGTAGGACTTATTCTTTGTCAACAAGGAACTGGAGAAACTGTATACACAATGGATAGTTTCTTGTATTCAAGTGAAATGGAATCTACAACTGTAAAACAGTTGTATTCAAAATGGAGTTCGTACTATAAGAAAAATAGTGCTACAGAAGTTAGTGCTGAAAAAACACTGAAATCAATAGCTATTGCTGGATATACAACAGAATTGTACCAAAACTCTGAATTTACCTATGGAGGAACAGTTACTGCAACATTCACAGATAATTCTACTGCGGATGTTACTGCAAGTGCAACATTTAGCGGATACGATATGAAAACCCTCGGTACGCAAACTGTTACGGTGAGCTATAAACATGGCGAAGTAACAAAGACTTCTACTTATACGATTACAGTTACAGTGAATAATTCTGCAGAAAAGAAAGAATTAAACGAATAGGAATTATGAAGGTAAAGACAGAAAGCATGAAGCTCGTATGCGATTGTTGCGGCGAGATTTTTGAGACAGACGAAGGCTATGTCTGCTATGCCGACGACCCCGACGGCCATCTGATATGGTCGGAAGCCTGTGTAAGCGACTGGCAGGAATTAGGCGACCGCCACTATTGCGGCAATTGTTGGGAACTGGACGATGATGGCAACATTGTGACCGTGGATGGTCGTAAGTTCACCGATGACGGTGAGGAATTAAGGAGTGATGAACTATGACAGAAGATGAACTGAAACGGATTCCGTTCCACTTCGTCGGCCACATGGCGATGGAGAAGGAACACACGCTGACGTATGCCAGCGAGGACGGACGGCTGGGCATCTGCGACCACGTGCCACGCGACGAGTGCGGCATGGTGAAGAAGGGCGGTCGCCCCTACCGCCACTACAGGATTGACGACAAGGTGTACAAGACCAGATCGGAAGAGCACACGTCTGAACTCC
>CALBGU010000106.1 GCA_937893155.1 uncultured Treponema sp.
GAATGAATTATTGTTCAATAATTGAACGTCCAAGCAGTCGGTGAGGGAATTATTGATTCATAACGCGGCACGTCCTGTAAAAAAACAGCCGCAAACGTGAGAGCGTCGGCGGCTGCATAGTAAAAGCGGATTACAAAATTACTGCTTCTGAATTGCCTTTACGTTCGGGGTGCGTCCATCGGAAGATGACGGGATTTTGATGTCGCCGCTCTTGATTTTCGCGATGGTTGCTTCGTCGTTGAACGATGACGGCAAGCCCACGATGCGCCAGTTGTGGTCGCATTTCGGCGTGAGTGTGCCGCCGAGCTGTTCCTGCGTGTATTTTACGATGAGGTCGCGGATTGCGGGCATTGTATCGTTCGCGCTTGAATAATACACGTCGTTCATTGTTGCCCACCCGTTGCTCATCAGCGTGCCGAAACGGTAATTGTTCACGGCGAGTTTGTAGGTCGCGCTCGGCTCGATTGGTTTTCCGTCGAGGGTCGCGTTTACAATGCGGCTTCCCTGCGGCTTTGAAAGGTCGATTTCGTAGTTGATGCCTGAAAGCATATCGTAGTTGTACGCGCGGAAATCGGGGTTGAATGCAATGGTAACATCGCCGTCTTTTGCGCTCTGGTAATAGCCGACCGTCCATTCCATCATCTAAAACGTAAAAACCGAAAGCTGAGTGTCGATTTCGTCGATGTCGCTTGAAACTTTGCCGCTGATGTCGTTGAGCGATTTTTCGGCAGCACTGATTTTTGCCACGCTCATCGTTACATCGTTCATCGAGCGATTGATGATTTCGGTTACCTTTTGAAGCGACGCAATTTCATCGCTAATCATCGCATTGCTGCCCGACATTTCTTTTGACGCATTGTGCACCGCGCTGGTGCTTTGTGTCAGCGCGCGAAGGCTTTCGTCGATTTGCTCCGAGTTGTGTTGCTGCAATTCCATTGCGCCCGAAATATGCACGACCAGTTCGTTTGTGCCGCGGATTTTTTCCGCCGCCACACTGAATGCCTCGCTTGATTCCGCCGACGACTGCACAACTTGAGCAATCGACTCGCGAATTGAGTTCAGCTGAGAAGCAATGAGCGCCGACTGCTCGCCCGACGTTTCCGCCAACTTGCCGATTTCGTCCGCAACCACGGCGAATCCTTTTCCCGCCTCGCCTGCGTGCGCCGCCTCAATCGCCGCATTCATCGCCAGAAGATTCGTCTGCTCCGCGATAGCTGAAATCACGGAATTCGCCTCCTGCAAGCTCTCCGATTCGCTTTGAATCTGACTGATTTTGTGCGTAACATCTTCCTGCTTTTTCGCCCCCGAAACCGCCCGCGCTTCAAGCGTCGAAAACGAATCCGCCATTTTTTCCACCGAGTTGTTCACGCCCGCGATATTCCCAATCATCTGCTCCACCGCGCTCGACGCGTCCGCCACGCTTTCCACCTGAGAGCCAATCATCTTGTTGAGCGATTCGATATTGCTTGCAATTTGATGCACCGCGCCCGCCGTGGACTGCACACTGTTTGACTGCGCATTGATATTGTTTCCCATACTCTGAATATTCGAGATGATTTCGGTGATAGAAGCCGCCGTGTCTTGCGTAGAAACGCGGAGTTGCTCGCCGCTGTCCACAAGCATTGCTTTGGTGTTTTTGATTGACTTGATGATATCCTGCAATTTTTCCATAAAATCATTGAACCCGCGCACCACGCCGCCGATTTCCGTCTTGGATTTCTCAGCGCCGTTCGTAATGCGCTGCGTCAAATCAGCCTCGCCCGCCGCAATGCCCACAATCGCCTGTTTCACGATTTCCAGCGGCTTGAGCGCCTTAAACACCGCAATGCCGATGCCCAAACACAAAAACGCAATCATAAACACGCCAGAAATGGCAATCGAAAGAGAGATTTCGTCTGCGGTCTTAAACACCTGACTTTCGTCAATCACGAACGCAAGCCCCCAATTCGCATTTTCCACAGGCTTGTATGTCACATATTTTTTGCCGAATTTCCCCGCGTCAATCCACGTCGCGCCCGTTCTGCGCTGAATCAGTGCGGCTGTAATTCCCGACAGCGCCTTTGCCATGGCTTCGCTTTTTTCCTCGTCATCGCGGTCGGGGGCGCTCGTGGCAATCAAACCGCCTTTGCTGTTAAAAAGCACAACGTAGCCCGTGCGCCCAATGCGGATTTGGCTCACAAATTCGGTGAGTTTATCCACGCCCACCACCGCGCTGTACACGCCTGAGGTCTTGCCGTTCACTTTTGCCGCCGCAGAAACGTGGATAATCGTGGCTCCCGTCGATTTAGACGTTACGGGGTCGTCGATGTCAATATCCTTGCCGTTTTTCATCACGTTAAGAAAATACTCGCGGTCAACCACATTCGTAATTTTGTTTTGGTCGTTATAAAAATCGCCCTTTTCGTCAATGTAGCCAATGCGGTCAAAATCGCTCGTGCGGCTCTTTTCGTGCGCAATCAGCCAGTTCTGGATTTCGTGAGGGGCTGCGGTTTTTGTGATGTCCGCCTCCGTATACATTCGCATCTGCTTAATATACTCGCTCAAGCGGATAGACACCACTTCCGCATACGCCTCGGTGATTTTTCGGCAATCCTCATCATACGAAGCCGCCACGCTCTCTCGCGTTCTGCCTCTCACAATCAGGACATTCGCCGTGTTCAGAATAGCAATTATCAAAACCGTAATGGCGATAATGTACACTACCAATTTGTGCTGTTTTTCTTTCGCATTTTTCATATCTTCTATATTATCGCACACCAATCTAAACTGCAACTTGAAAAATGGTTATTTAAATTACAAAATAGTAAGGTTTCCGTAGAAAAAATATCATTTTCTATTCATTCCCAAAATTGCCGCCGCTTTGTCATTGCCGTACTTGACACGACAATTTATTTTTTCCCGCTTTCTCCGCGTTAACACGGTTGCGTCCCCCTTGTTTTCTCACCTCCGCAGTGTTGACAATGGGCTTTTAGCCCATTGATTCCACCGTGTTTTTCTGTCAATGCCCGCCCCCGCGTTTGTTTCTTGCTATTGACAGTGTCAAAAGCCGCCCACGCGATTGTTTCTCGCTATTGACAGTGTCAAAAGCCACCCGCGCCTGTGAAAGTGCCAATGTTTTGAAAAAAAATCCTTCCCGCAAACGTGTTTTTGCTCATTGACAATGGCAACGGCGACTTTCACCTTTGTGTCTGCCCATTGTTTTTTTCCAAAAGCCAAAAACACTCGTGAAAGTAGCTATTGCCGCTGGAAATGAGCAGATTCACTTTTGTTTCTGCCAATTTCTTTTTTCCCAAAGCCAAAAACACTTGTGTTTCTGGGCATTTCCACAGGAAATGAGCTGTCGCACTTTTGTTTCTGGCAATTTCCGCGGGAAATGAGCCGCCACAAACGCGGGAGCACTCATTTCCCGAAAAAATCCCCCTCCGACCGATTTGTCAGTGTTTTTTTTGAGAAACGGGCTATGCCCGTTGAAAGAATGGGCGCGTTTTGGTACACTCAACACTATGAAAACATCACAGATACCATTCAGAACGCTTCGCGAAGCTCCTGCCGAAGCTGTTATCAAAAGCCATCAGTATATGATTCGCGCCGATTTAATCCGAAAACTCGGAAACGGTCTTTACACCTATATGCCGCTCGGGTTGAAGGCATATCGCAAAGTCGAAAACATCATCAAAGAAGAACTCAACGCTTCAGGCGCGCTCGAGTTTAAGCCGACCGTCATCGTGCCGGGCGACATCTGGAAGGAAAGCGGTCGCTGGGACACGATGGGTCCGCAGATGCTCAAGGCGAAAAACCGCGGCGAGCAGGATATGGTCGTTTCTCCGACGGCGGAAGAGGCATACACCGCAATTTGCCGCGCTGGTCTTGAGAGCTACAAGCAGCTCCCGATAAATATGTATCAAATCAACACCAAATATCGCGACGAAATCCGCCCGAGATACGGCGTTATGCGCGGCCGCGAGTTCAATATGATGGACGGCTATTCGCTCCACGCTGACGACGCGAGCCTTGACGAAACGTATCAGGCGTATGCGAGAGCGTATCTTCGCATTTTCAAGCGGCTCGGCTTGAAAGTTATCCCCGTCAAAGCCGACACGGGCGCGATGGGCGGAAGCGGAAGCGAAGAGTTTATGGTTGAAAGCGAAATCGGAGATGATACGCTGATTTTGTGCGACAAATGCGGGTATGCGGCGAACGTGGAGAAGGCTTCGTGCGCTCCAGACGCTGCGACCGACAACGACGGAAAGCCGCAGGTGAAAACCGACAGCGCGATTGAGGAAGTTGCAACGCCAAACGTGTTCTCGATTGAAGATATGGAAAAGTTCTTCAACTCAACGCCGCGCCGCTTTATCAAGGCTCTCATTTACCGCGTTATCAACAGCACGCTTGACCTTGCAAACGCACCGTTCGGCAAGGATTTGAAGACCGTCAAAGAAGGGAACATCACGTTCTATCCTGTGTCGTATGTCTGCGTTTTAATCCGCGGCGACCTCGACGTGAACGAGGCAAAACTCGCAGGCGCGCTCAAAGCAAGCGAAGTCTGCTTGGCTGAAGACGAGGAAATCCGTGCGGTTGCAGGCGCAGGACACGGGTTCGTCGGTCCAGTGAGCGTGAAGTGTCCGATTGTGCAGGATTTGAGCGTCTGCGATATGCACGATGCGGTTGCAGGTTCGGGCAAAGACGGATTCCACATCATTCACGTTGAGCCTTCTCGCGATTACAAACCATACATCACGACGGACGTTCGCACGGTGAAGGCTGGCGACAAATGCGCGTGCTGCGGCGGCGAGTATCACACGAGCAAGGGAAACGAGTTGGGGCATATCTTCAAGCTCGGAAAGAAATACACCGAGTCGATGAACTGCACATATCTCGACCAGAACGGCAAGCCCGCCATTCCGACGATGGGCTGCTACGGTATCGGCATTGACCGCGTGCTTGCGTCGATTATCGAGGCTCATAGCGACGACAAGGGCATTGTGTGGACGATGAGCGCGGCTCCGTTCCAAGTTGCCATCGTGCCGATTAAATACGCTGGCGCAATGAAAGACGCGGCGGACAAACTCTACGACGAGCTGACAAAGGCGGGCGTGGAAGTCCTCCTCGATGACCGCGCAGAGCGACCAGGCGTGAAGTTCAACGATATGGATTTGATGGGCTTCCCGATTCGCATTACTGTGGGCGACAAGAATTTGCCGAATGTGGAAGTGAAAAAACGCGACAGCGACCGCGCGGAGCTTGTTCCGCTCGAAACTGCGGCGCAGTGCGTTTCAAAAATGGTCAAAGACGCATTTGCTGAGTTGAACGCTTAACACTCAGAGAGTGTTTTTCTGAAATTCCCGTGGCTGACACGGGAATTCTTTTATTAGACCTGTTCGGAAACTAAAAACTTTTGCTGTAGCAAGGGGCTTAAGCCCCTTGTCAAAACTATATTATCGAACAGGTCTATTGTTAATGTTTTTAGGAGATTGTTATGATAAAGAAAATAATTTTGTCCGCTATTGTTTTAGCGAGCGCAGTGTGTGCGTTTGCGCTTCCTGCGGTGCAGTCGTACATCGGAGACGCTTCGGGCGAGTATGTGTATTATCAGGACACCACCTTTGCGCGTCCGACGTATGTGGGCTTTTTGTTCTACAACGACAGTCAATATGCGCTCCGCTATTATGCCGCCGCCGACGCGAAAACAAAGCAGGACGAGGTGGAAGTTGAGGTGCTCATCAGCGTCAATCCCGAAAACGAAAAGCTGGAGTTTACGGGCGAGCTTGTGGTAAAAGACGGGGAATCGACGCTCATCAATTATATGCACGATTTGTTTTATGACCTCACGGCGCGCAGGCAGAAAATGGGCGAGGTGAACGGCGTGAAGGACATCGCGAAAAACGATTTTCTCGATGTGTTCGGCGGCTCGGTCGTCATCAAATACAATGCGCTTATCCCGATTTTCAACGTGAAGGCGATTTTGAACGACGCGGGCGAAGAGCAATTCAAAGTGGTAACTGTGGGCGCGCTCAAGTCGTCGCAGGATACGAGTTTTGAGGATTTCAAAGGTTTTCCGAAAAAACTTGCCGACAAAAAGAGAGCGGCGGTCAAGGCTGGCAAAGAGAAAATCACGGCGAGCGCGAAAAACGCCGATGCAAGCGTGACAGAGAGTGTGCAGCTTGATAATTCGTGGCACGCGGAGTTTGAGAATATTTGGTTTCAGGGGAACGCCGCGATTTTGACGCTTGCGCCGCTTTCAAAGCCAGAGGGCGACGAGGAGCTGCTGACGGCGATGCTTCTGCGCTCTATGCTTCATTCGGGGGAACATTCGTACATTGATGCGAGCAACGCGAAAATTGTGTTTGACAACGGCTTTTCGGTAACGGCGCAGTATTATTTGAACAAGGATTCTGCTGTTCAGCGCGATGTTCAGCGGCTTGTAAAGACGGCGGGCGGCTATGCGTTTTTGCGCTTGACTGTGTTCGACAGTTTGTATCAAAAGAAAAAGAGCTATTACGAAAACATCTTAAAATCATTCACCGCTGAATAAGACGACTCAAAGCTGTTTTGTGCAGTTGAAAAAAGATGTGCCTAAGAATATAATCAAAATGCTATGAATAGTGTTGTAATTACTGGTGATGATTTAACGATTGAAGATGTATGTGCAGTCGCTGATGGTAAGGCGAATGTAATGCTATCGGATAATGCGGAATTTTGGCGCAAAATAGAAGCAAGCCGAAAATTTTTGGAAGATTATATCGCTACAGGAGTGCCAACCTATGGCGTTACAACCGACTTTGGCGACAGCTGTCATAATCAGATTTCTGTAGATAAAGCTGGGGAGCTTCAACGAGTAATTTGTACATATCATGGTATTGGTTTGGGAAAGAAGTTTTCACGGGAAGTGGGCAGAGCTGTCATTTTGGCACGATTAAACGGCAATGTAAAAGGTGGGCACTCTGCAATTCGTCCTATCTTAGCGAAAAAAATGCTTGAGCTTTTGCAAAAAGATGTCATTCCTGTGATTCCCGAACTTGGTTCTGTTGGCGCATCGGGTGATTTAACGCCGCTTTCATATCTTGCCGCTGTAATCATGGGGAAAAGAAGCGTTTATTACAAAGGAAAGATAGTTGATACAGCAGTTGCGTTCAAAGCGGAACATATAGAGCCTCTTTTAATCGAAGCAAAGGAAGGCTTGGCGATAATGAACGGCACTTCTGTGATGACGGCTGTAGCGTGCCTTTGTTGGAAAAAAGCAGAGCGGCTTGCGAATATTTCTGACTTCCTCACGGCGGTCACTTCGGAAATCACGCGCGGAAAAGACACGCCCTTCGTT
>CALBGU010000107.1 GCA_937893155.1 uncultured Treponema sp.
GTGTCCGCCGCCTACCACTACCACATCAAAAGAATCGTAAAAACCTGCCATAATGAAACTGAGTATATCATTTTTTCGCAAAAAGAAAAGGAGTAAATGCTATGGAAAGTAAGTATGCGTAAAATTGATTAGACTTGTTCGATAATCTCGATTTGACAATGGGATTAAGCCCATTGCTACACGCAAAATGACACAAAAGAACGCATATTTTGTGCGTCACGAAGCCAATTCCGTTCTGATTTTGCCCCGTGACGCAGGAATTTTGCATTCCCAGCGCGGTTTTTGCCCCCGTGACGCTGTATGTTCTGCAATCAGAAAATGGTTTTGAAAAAAATTTATTCAAAGCAAAAGGTTTGCTCGTCGATTTTTTTCATTCCGATGTTTTTCCAAAAGATTTCGGCATTGGTGTCTTTTGCGTCAAGGACGACGTTTTTTGCGCCTGTTTCAAGCATCAGCCGTTCCATTGCATACGTTCCGATTCCAATGTGGCGGTAGTTTTTGTTTACTTCAAAGAGGTCGATAGAAAGGGTGTCGCCAAGCATTTTGTAGATGCAAACGGCTTTGAGGAAATCGCTCGACGGCTTGTAGTCAAAGACCATAAACGAGCAGTTTTTGAGTATGAATGAAAACTCGCCGCGCACGGTGTAGCTTTTGAGGAGCGGGAAATTATCCCAGCCTTCCAGTGCCATATACGATTCAAAAATGTCGCTGTCTAAGATTCTGTAATTCAAGTTCATATTTTTCATTATGACATCTCCGCTGTTGTGTTTCAAGGAAGTTTACAAAAACTCAAACAGCAATCGTCTCTCATTTTTCAGCTGAGATTTTTATATCACGAAAAAAATCGGCGGCTGGAAATTTTGCCGCCAAAATGCGCATTAAATCGCGTAATCGCTGTCGCTTTGGACGAATGCCGAACGAGAAAGAATCGCCGAAACAGCATCGTCAACGGACGCTTGCACCAGATTTTGCTGCCACCCAGAGAACCACCACGGCGAATCACACCGCTTGTCGCGCGCACAAGATGCCAGCCGCGAATCCAGCGCAAGAAGCACAACCAGCCCCGCATTATACAAATGCTCGGCAAGGGCGGCGTAATCCTCGCGCGCAGAAGGCGCAAAACGGTATGTGTGCCGCCCCTGTGCCGCCAGCCGCTTTTCCACCGCGGCAACAAAAGCCTCGTTCACCCCGTTTTGCCCGAGCACAAACTCCGCGACCATCGGTGTCTGCAATTTCAGTGCCGCTCTTTGCTCCCGCCCAACATCGCCGTCAGCACGAGACGCGGACTGCAAAACCGCCGTAACCACGCCGCACGCGCTCGTCATATTGCTCACGCGGTCGATTAAAATCAACTCGCCCAAGCACCGATTTTTCTTAAATTCGTCCGCAACTATCGGCTCAGAAAACGACAAATCAACACTCGCAATCTCGTTTTTTCCAAGACTCTCGCTCGCCGTGTGCGCCCCCGTATTCACGTCCACGGCGTAATGGATTCGCGTTACCGCCGCAGGAATCTGCTTTGTGCCGAGTTTGGCAAAAAAATTTCTGCCGACCTCAAGCCGCGCATCGTCCATCCAAAGCACCGTCGCTTGAACACGACTGCTCACAGGAAGCTGAACGCCGCGCAACAGCACACACCCGCGGCTCACATCAACCTCGCGGTCAAGCACCACATTCACCGCCTGACCGCGAGACGCACGCTCCGTGTCGGAAAAACCGCGCACAATGCGCTTAACCCGCGCCTTTTCGCCGCTCGGCAACGCCGTAATTTCGTCTCCAACACCAAGCACACCCGATTCAATGTGCCCCATAAAACCGCGAAACTCGCGATTGGGGCGGCACACACGCTGCACGGGCATATAAAATCCATCGCCCTCACGCTCAGCGCGCACGTCCACGGTTTCAAGATGCGACAAAATCGTTTTTCCCGTGTACCACGGCATTGCCGCACTCGGCGCGGTTACGTTGTCGCCCTCGGTCGCGCTCACGGGGATAATCACCACGTCCTGAAGCGATAATTCCCGCACGATTTCGCCGATTTCCGCAGACACTTCGCCAAAACGATTTTCGCTGTAATTCGCCAAATCCATCTTATTCACCGCAAAGATGAAATGCTCAATGCCCATCAGCGAACAAATCCGCGCGTGCCGCCGCGTCTGCACCAAAACGCCCTGAGAAGCGTCCACCAAAATTATCGCAAGGTCGGCAAAAGACGCGCCCACCGCCATATTCCGCGTGTATTCCTCGTGTCCGGGCGTATCGGCAACGATAAAACTGCGCTTTTCGGTAGAAAAATAACGATAGGCAACATCAATCGTAATGCCCTGCTCCCGCTCCGCCATCAGTCCGTCAAGCAAAAGCGAATAATCGATTTTGCCGCCGCGACTGCCGACTTTGCTTTCCAGCTCCAGCGCTTTTTCTTGGTCAGCGAAAAGCAATTTTGAGTCATACAAAATATGCCCGATAAGCGTGGATTTTCCGTCGTCCACACTTCCGCAGGTAATGAATTTCAAAAGCCCTTTCATTAAAAATAGCCCTCCCGCTTGCGTTTTTCCATACTTGCCGTCCCGCCGTCCTTGTCGATAATGCGGCTGGTTCGCTCGCTCGTTACGGCGCTCAGCGTCTCGTCAATGATAGCGTCCAGCGTGTCTGCCGTGCTGTATACGCCGCCCGTGAGCGGATAGCAGCCCAGCGTTCTAAAACGCACCGATTTGTGCAGGATTTTCTCGCCCTCACGCAATTTCAGGCGGTCGTCGTCCACCATAATAATCGCACCGTCGCGCTCGATAACGGGACGTTCCGCCGCAAAATACAACGACACGATTTCGATTTGCTCGCGCTTAATGTACTGCCAGATGTCCTTTTCCGTCCAGTTCGACAGCGGAAACACGCGCATACTTTCGCCCTTGTGAATGTGCGTGTTGTAGAGCTTCCACATTTCCGGACGCTGATTTTTGGGGTCCCACGCCTGAGACGCATTGCGGAACGAAAAGACTCGCTCTTTTGCCCTCGATTTTTCCTCGTCGCGTCTGCCCCCGCCGAACGCCGCCGTAAAGCCGTATTTGCTCAGCGCCTGTTTGAGCGCCTGCGTCTTCATAATGTCCGTGTACGCGCTGCCGTGGTCAAACGGATTGATGCCCGCCTTCACGCCCTCTTCGTTGGTGTACACGAGCATTTCAAGCCCATATTTTTGAGCAACGTGGTCGCGAAACGCAATCATCTCGCGAAACTTCCACGTCGTGTCGATGTGCAAAAACGGGAACGGCGGTTTTTCGGGATAAAACGCCTTGAGCGCAAGGTGCAACATAACCGAGCTATCTTTGCCGATTGAATAGAGCATCACAGGCTTTTCACATTCCGCCGCCACCTCGCGGATTATGTAGATTGCCTCCGCTTCTAGTTCGTCCAAATGGGATAATTCACTCACCATTATTCTCCTCGCATTTTCTAATATTTATTCGATTCACGCGCGTCCACTGCGATTTCAACGCACTCGCCGCCGCTTTTTTCCACGCGCCACACACGCACCGCGCCGCTCGTCTGCACCGTGAGCAGAGCACCGCGCCCGCCGATGTCCGCGCCCAAAAAAAAGCGGATTGCCGTTTTGGGACACGCCTTGACGCAACTCGTGCAGCCCCAGCAGTCCCGTTCGTGTTTGATGACCGCCCGCTTTTCGCCGTTCACGCCTGCGTCAATCTTGATAAGATTTCCCGGGCACACTTCCACGCACCGCGCACAGCCGACGCATCGGCTTTCGTCAATTTTTATGCTCATAGCACACTCCTTTGGCAACGAGCGGACGACGAATAATGTTCATCTCGCCGTCTTTGTACACCGAATTCACATAGCATTGCCCGTCCGCGCTTTTTTCAGGATAATCCAGATTTTCGCCAAAGCTGTGCCAGCGCGTTTCCCGCCGAGCGCGCAAATGCGCAATGAGCGCACGACACACGATGAGCCGCTCGCGCACCTCGTAAATGCGCAAAAGCTCGTCCGTATCAGTAGCAGCAAGCGAACTCACCAAAGCCTGCAATTCACGGATTCGCGCATCGGCAACTGCAAGACGGCTTTCATTGTAGCGATACTGGCAAGAAATCCCGCCCGCATATTCGTCCATCACTTTTTGCATTGCTTCTTCCAGCATTTCCGCCGTGAACGCGCCCCCGTGCGCACTCAAATGCGATTCGTATTCCGTGCGCTTTTGCGCCGCCGCAGGATTTTCGCCGACAATCGCCGCCGATTCTGCGCGAGACAAAAAATCCGCAATGCTTTCTGCGGCAATCTCGCCCTCAGCAAGCGCGCCCGTAACGTATTTTTGGGGCGCACCGCCCGCCACATCGCCCGCCGCAAAAAGCCCGCGCACCGTCGTTTCCCGCGCCGTGTCCACCCAAAAGCCGCTCGCCGTGTGCCCGCCGACGATATACGGCTCACTGCCTTCTACCTCCACGTTCTCCGAAGACGGACCCTCCCCGCTTTCAAGCCATTTGAGCGTTTGACTCGGCGCCATATTCAAATACGCCTTAAACAAATCCTGCTCGGCTTCTTTGCTGATGCCCTTCGTGGCAAGAAAACACGGACCGCGCCCCGCACGGTTTTCCTCCACCGTGCCCCACACGCGCTCGCTCGTTTTAAGCCCGTAGCGCGTTTCGTACACATCGCCCGCCGCATTCACCTGCCGAGCGTGCGCACCCTGCGCAATCGTGCCCGTCGGCGCAATCGTGTCTTTGCAGCGAAGTGCGATAAAGCGCATTTCCAGCGTCGTCATCTCCGCGCCCGAAAGCAATCCCATCGCATATCCCGCGCCCGTGTTGAACGGCGAATACCACATCTTATGCCGCGAAAATCCGGGATTATTCGGACGATACACCCCCGCCGCGCCGCCCGTTGCAATAAGCACCGCACGAGCACGAATATCGTAGAACACCGCCTCATTCACGCTAAAACCAAACGCGCCCGTCACACGCGGCTTTCCGTCTTTGCCCGCCGCCGTCTGCAAATCGGTAATGTTGACGTGATTGAGGATTTTCACATTCCGCTGCTCCCGCGCCCCCTGCGCCAGAATCGGCTTGATATTCTCGCCATTAATCTTGATATTGCGCCACCCGCGGCTCACATATTTGCCGTTTTCGTCCTTCAAAATGACCAGACCGCGCTTCTCCAAATCCGCCGTTACCGCGTTCAGCCGCTCGCATATCGACAAAAGCAAATCGGGGCGCACAATGCCGTCCGCGTCTGTGCTTGCGTAATCCACATAATCTTCGCTCGTGTGCCCCTCGGTGATATAGGCATTCAGCGCATTCACGCCCGCCGCCAAACAGCCCGAACGCTCAATATTCGCCTTTTCCGCCACCAGCACCGAAAGCCCCTCGTGCCGCCCCAGCGCAATCGCCGCATAACAGCCCGCTGTGCCGCCGCCGACAATCAGCACATCGGTGTAAATGATTTGCGTTTTCATTTTTTACGCCCGCTCCTTTTTTCCCGCACTGCGCTTAGATGAACACATAGCCTTCGTCCAGCGCGTTATTTGCCAGCTGATAGACCGCAGAGCCTTTCGTTACAAAAATGCGGTACAAGAACACCCTGACGTCCTCTCCCACCGCCACGGAAGGCTCGTCCAGCCGCCGCGTCGCAATAATCTCAGAGCCGTTGACGCTCACGCGAAGCTCAATGTGCGTGCCGCGAAAACACACGTCCGTTATTGTGCCGTCCACCGCTGAACGCGCGTATTTTTCCACTTCGTCCTTTTTGGTAATTTTCACGAACTCAGGGCGGGTAAATGCCGCGTCCGCGCCGTCGATAATGTCAAACGACTTAAAAGCTCGGTAATCCTTGAGAACGCCCGCCTGCCCAAAAAAAGTGGCAGTGAACGCCGTTTGTGGTTTTCGGTAGATGTCGAGCGGAGAGCCAGTCTGCTCCACGCGCCCGCGGTTCGTAACGATGATTTCGTCGCTGACTTCCACGGCTTCATCTTGGTCGTGCGTAACAAAAATGCTCGTGATGCCCAATCTGCCAATCATCGAGCGAAGCCACGTCCTGAGTTCCTGCCGCACTTTTGCGTCGATTGCGGCAAACGGCTCATCGAGCAAAAGCAACTGCGGATTCGGTGCGATTGCCCGCGCAAATGCCACGCGCTGCCGCTGACCGCCCGAAAGCTGGCTGGGATAGCGTTTTTCCATTCCCTTCAAACCAACCAGCTCAATCATTTCGGCAACACGGCTTTTTATATACGATTTGTCCATTTTTTGTATTTTCAGCCCGAACGCCACATTTTCTTCCACCGTCATATAGCGAAAGAGCGCGTAACTTTGAAACACAAAACCGATACCGCGTTTGCTTGCGGGAATGTCGTTTACGCGAGTGCCGCCGATGATGACATCGCCTGAATCCGGCGTTTCAAGCCCCGCAATCATTCGGAGGATTGTCGTTTTTCCGCTACCGCTCGGACCCAAAAGCGCGGCGAGTTTTCCTTTTTCCACGCCGAAACTCACGCTGTCAGACGCTTTGAACGTGCCGAATGTTTTGTTTATGTTTTTCAGTTCCACATACATTTTTTCTCTCCTTTTCCGTTACCGATTCGCTTCCAGCTCTTTTTTGCCCAGTTTTTCCAGCACGCTCCGCAGAATGAGCACGACCACGGCAAGCAGCACGAGAATTGACGACACGGCAAACGCGCTGACGTACTGAAATTCGTTGAACAGGATTTCGATGTGCAGCGGAAGTGTGTTGGTTTTGCCGCGCAAATGCCCCGAAAGCACGCTAACCGCGCCGAATTCGCCCATCGCCCGCGCCGTGCAAAGCACCACGCCGTACAAAAACGCCCATTTGATATGCGGAAAGGTGATTCGGGTAAAAATCGTGTGCCACGGAGCGCCCATAAGCGCGGCGGCTTCCTCTTCGTCTGTGCCCTGCGTTTCCAGCACAGGAATAAGTTCGCGGCTCACAAACGGAAACGTTACAAACACGGTGGCAAGGATTATGCCCGGCACGGCAAACACGATTTGAATGCCGTGCGCTTTCAAAAACGGGAAAATCGCACTCTGCCGCCCGAATATCAAAATGAAGATAAGTCCCGCAATGATAGGCGACACCGTTACGGGCAAATCGATAAGCGCGGTGAGCACCTTTTTGCCGCGAAATCGGAATTTTGCGACCGCCCACGCCGCCGCCAGTCCAAACACGGTGTTGATTGCCAGCGCCCACAGCGTTGCCGCCAGCGTAAGACGAACCGCCTTGAGCGCATACGGGTCTGAAATCGCTGAAACATAAAACGCGAATCCCTTAGAAAGCGCCGTCACCACCACGGTAATCAGCGGCAGAATGAGCATCACAAACAAAAACACCGCGCTCACGCCCACCAAAATCCATTTGACCGCGCCTGCATCGTTTCGGAGTTGTTTTTCAATGATTTTGTCTTTTTTGCTTGTGCCCATTATTTTCCTCCCAGAATTTTTGCGTTCCGCGCCTGAATCACGTTCACCAAAAACAAAATGACGAACGAAAACACAAGCATCACCAGCGCAATGCTCGTGGCGGCAGGATAATCGTATTCTTGCAATTCCGACATAATGATAAGCGGAGCGATTTCCGTTTTGAACGGCTGGTTTCCCGCGATAAACACAACGCTGCCGTATTCGCCCAAACATCGCCCGAACGCCAACGCCGCGCCCGTGGAAAGAGCAGGAATGAGCTCAGGCAAAATCACAGTGCGAAAAATGACGCTTTTGCTTGCGCCGAGGACGCTCGCGGCTTCCTCGTAACTGGCGTCGAGTTTTTCCAGTACAGGCTGCACCGCGCGCACCACAAACGGAATGCCAATAAAAATGAGCGCGACGGTAATTCCCGCCTTGGTGTACGCAATTTTTATGCCCAAATGCGCCGCCAGCGAGCCGACCCAGCCCGTATCCGCCATCAGCGACGTGAGCGAAATGCCCGCAACCGCCGTGGGAAGCGCAAACGGAAGCTCAATAATGCCGTCCATAATGCGCTTGCCGGGGAACGAGTAGCGCACCAACACCCACGCCACCACCGTGCCCATCACCGCATTCACCAAAGCAGCCACGAACGCTGTAATAAAACTCACCCAAAAACCCGAAAGCACACGCGGGCGAGTGATGACGGCAAGAAATTCGCCGAAGCCGAGTTTTGCGGAATAGATTGCCAGCGATGCCAGCGGAATGAGCACCACAATGCTCAAAATCGTAACCGTAATTCCCAGCGAAATCCCAAATCCGGGAATAACGCGCCTGCTTTTTTTCATCATTGCACCGCCCTCCTGTGCCTTCTTTTTTGATTTTCCGCTATTTCTTCTCGTAAATCTGGTCAAACAGCGCGCCGTTGTCAAAATGCTTTTTATGCGCTGCGTCCCAGCCGCCAAAATCGGCAATCGTCACCAAATTGATATTCAAATCGAACACATCGCTAAACTCGGCAAGCACCGCCTTGTTCGACGGACGGTAGAAGTTCTTTCCCGCCACGCGCTGCGCTTCCTCGGAATACAGATAATTCAGATATTCCTCGGCAACCTCGCGCGTTTTTCGGCGGTCAACCACCTCGTCCACCACAGCAACAGACGGCTGTGCAAGGATACTCAAACTCGGAGTAACGATTTCATAGTCATCAGGATAATCCGCGATTGACAAAAACGCCTCGTTTTCCCACGCCAAAAGCACATCGCCCTGCTTGTTTTGCACAAAGCTATTCGTTGCCCCGCGCGCCCCGCTGTCGAGCACCAGCACATTCGCATATATCTGCTTCACAAACTCGCGGATTTTCTCTTCATCGCCGCCGAATTTCCGCTCGGCAAATGCCCACGCCGCAAGATAATTCCAGCACGCACCGCCCGAGGTCTTCGGGTTCGGCGTAATCACGCCCACGCCCGGGCGAATAAGGTCGTCCCAGTCAAAAATCTGCTTAGGATTGCCCTTTCGCACCAAAAACACAATCGTTGACGTGTACGGCGAAGAATCAAGCGGAAACTCGCCCACCCAGCCTTTTTCAATCAGCCCTGCGTTCTGCACCGCGTTTACATCGTACTCAAGCGCCAGCGTCACCACGTCCGCTTCAAGCCCGTTCGCCACCTCCAGCGCCTGCTTGCCGCTTCCGCCGTGGCTCTGCGTAATCTCCACGTCCTGCCCCGTTTTTTCTTTCCAATGCGCCGCAAAGAGCTTGTTGTACGCCGCATAAAGTTCGCGCGTAGGGTCGTAGCTCACGTTCGTAATCGACACCTTCTCGACCGCCGCAGATTTTGCGCCGTCCGAAGACGCTCCGTTTTTGCCGCCGCACGAAACCGCACCCAAAAGCGCAAACGCCGCAATCGATGCAGAAAAAATACCAATCGTTTTTTTCATAAAACATTCCTCCGTTTCTCTTGTTTCAGTTTTCTTATAATACCTATCTAATTTGTAGGTATTTATTGCACAAAACTCTATCGATTTGCAAAAAAAGAGTCAAGTCATCTTTGCAGATTTTTGAAAAACTTACGATTCACTGCTTTTTGTCAGAAATATATCAAATAACAGCGAAAATACTAGAATTTTGCACAAAAATGCACCGTTTTTTAATCGACAATCCGCAATTCATCTTTGGAAACGTCCGTGTGATGCTCCACGATGAACGCATTGAGCACAGGATTTTCCCTGTCCATCAGCGACAAAATGAGATAGCGCGCTTTTGAGTCAAAAAACAGCCGTTTATCCTCCTCTGACGGGCGGCTCGGCGTTTCGGGGTGCGAATGCCAATTTCCGAGCGGCTGAATCCCCTTTTGCCGCATATCCTTTATCGCCGAAAGCTGCTCTTGCGGGCTGATAGAAAAATGCTCGCTCGAATGGTCGCTATTTTCAAGCAGATACACCGCCTCTATCGTTTTTACGCCGTTCGTCTCTGTGCCACCAATAAGCCCGCAGGCTTCTTCGGGCAAGCACGAGCGCGCGTGAGCAACGATTTTTTCGTAATCAGATTTTTTCAGCGTAATCATTTTCGTTTTCCTCAGGGCATTTCAGTGGCTCGATTTCAAATCGCACGCCGCCTGCTCATAATCGATGAGTTCGGTGATGGAAGGATTTTCGCCACACACGGGGCAACTTCCGTCGGCTTTTGGAAGCTTGACCGCGTGAAAATCGTTTTTGAGCGCATCGTAAGTGAGCAATGTGCCCGTCAGATTTTCGCCCACGCCCACGATATACTTTATCGCCTCCATCGTCTGCAAACTGCCGATAACGCCGCCCATCGCACCGATAACGCCCGCCTGCTTGCACGTCGGCACTGCGTCTTTTGGCGGCGGATTTTTGAACACGCAACGATAGCACGGTCCTTTTCCCGGGATATACGTCATCAACTGCCCTTTGAAGCGAATAATTCCCGCGTGGCAGAACGGCTTTTTTTCCATAACACACGCATCGTTAATCAAAAATTTTGCAGGAAAATTATCCGTACCGTCAATGACAAAATCGTATTCGCGCACAAGCTCGCGGATATTCGTTGAATTCACGAATATCTGGTATGTTTTTACCTCCACGTCGGGATTCATCGCGCGCATCGTTTCTTCTGCGGATTTCACTTTCGCCTTGCCCACATCGGCAGTCGCGTGGATAATCTGCCGCTGCAGGTTCGATAAATCCACCGTGTCCGCGTCCGCAATGCCGATTGTGCCCACACCAGCCGCCGCAAGATACATCGCCGCAGGTGCGCCCAGCCCGCCCGCGCCAATGATGAGCACCTTTGCGCCGAGGAGCTTTTTTTGCCCCTTCACGCCCACTTCGCCCAAAATGATATGCCGGGAATAGCGCTCCAGCTGCGCGTCTGTCATCGCCATCAGCGTCCGCCTCCCATAAAATACAAAAATTCCACGGTATCGCCGTCCTTGAGCACCGTCGCCACTTCGTCCGCCTTTTTGACGAATTCCTCGTTGATAGACACCGTTACATACTGCGGCGTTTCCACCTTTTCCTGCTCGATAAGCTCGTTCAAGGACAAGCCGTCTTTTACTTCTTTTTTTGTTCCAGACACAAAGATTGTCATAAATCCTCCATATAAAATGCGTTTTTATCAAGACCGTTTTTGCACATACAGCGTATACGTTTCGTCGCCGTTGTCGTTGAGTTCAAGCACCTGATGCCCCTCGTCTTTGAGCGAACGCGGCACGTTTTGCACCGGCTCGCCGTCATTCATACGAATCGCAAGGATTTCGCCGTCTTCCAGCTCCTCCAGCGCGACTTTCGCCTTGACGAACGTAAGCGGACACACTTTGTCGGTGATGTCCACAAAATCGTTCGCTTCCACGCCGTTTTCCGAAATATGTTCAGCCATTGTATGCCTCCAGCATTGCTTTTTTGAATTCCTCGCTGCCCGTGCGCTGAATCGTGAAACGGAATCGCTCGCTCGGCTTGGCGTTTTTCTCAAAATACGAAATCGCCGCATCAGCCACGCGGAAGAGCGTTTCTTTGTCTCTGATAAGCGGCAAAAACGATTCGCCTTTGACGATTTCGTTGCCGAAAAGCCCGCCAAGCGACACCACATAGCCCGCCTCTCCCGTCCACGCCTCGAACGGACACGCCTTAACGCACCGCCCGCATTTCACGCATTTTTGCGCGTCGAACGAAATGCCCGCCGTTTTATCCAGCGAAATCGCGCTCCAGCGGCACGCCTTAACGCACACGCCGCATTTTTTGCATTTGTTGTTGTCGATGCTCACTTCCATTCCGCCCTTAATACCAAAGTCATTTTCTTCGGTTTTCAAGCAGTTTGCGCGGCACCCCGTTACGCCAAACTTGAATTTATGCGGCAACGTGCGCCCAAAATACCGCTTATGCAGCTCCTCGGCGATGGGATAAGTGTCAATCAATCCATTCGGGCAAATCGCCTTGCCTTGACACGCCGTTACCGTGCGCACACGCGGACCGCACACGCCCGTCGGCACTCCGCCCGAAAGCAATTCTGCCTTCACAGTGTCCACATCTTCAACGTCGATGAACGGGATTTCGATGCCCTGCCGCGATGTCATGTGCACATAGCCGTGCCCGTATTTTTTTGCGACCGCAGAAATCGTCGCAATCTGCTCCGCCGTCATATTGCCGCCGATAGTCATCACCCGAAGTGAATATTTGCCCTGCTGCACCTGCGGCATAAGCCCACCAGCCTTGAGAGCTGCTTTGTCTGCAATCTTTGCCATAAGATGCCTCCTCGTAAGAAAATATCTCTTTACTTTTCCTATCATATAAATAGGGATTTACTTTGTCAATAGCTGTAGTGCGGCTAAAGTTCTTTTTATTTGTTTCAAATTTATTGTTTTAATGAAAAAAATGAATGGAAAAAATCGGTTTTAGAAAGTTGTATTTGACGCTTGTGCTCAGTTGCAGTGCATAACGGTTGCAGACAAAAAACGCCCGCTTTCGTCAAAGCGTATCACCAGCGAAGTGTAATCCAGCCCAATCAAAGCGTCCGCTGAAATAAAATACTCATATTCTCCGTCGCTTTCGCCCCACGGCTCGCCAAGTGCGGCTTTGATTTCCTGTGCAAAAGGTCGTTCTGCCTCAAGTTTTTCGATAAGCCGCGCCGTCATACTCCGCCGAATTTTCGCGTTCGGGAGATATTTTTTCCACATCATCGAATGAAAGGGAATATCCAGCCCGAACGGAAAAAGCCGTGCAAGCACAAACAGCGCGGCAAAAGCCAAAAGCACAAGCAGAACGCCTTTTTTCTTGGTCATTTTGGAAAATCCTAATTTAGCGGCTCTGGCTTTCCAGTTCCCTCAAATGGTGTACGCAACATCTC
This sequence comes from uncultured Treponema sp., assembly GCA_937893155.1. Classification (GTDB taxonomy): domain Bacteria; phylum Spirochaetota; class Spirochaetia; order Treponematales; family Treponemataceae; genus Treponema_D. The sequence continues at coordinate 12,769 of CALBGU010000107.1, forward strand.
TTTTAGAAGCAGATTTATTTTCTTGAAAATCGCTTTGTTTTCTATCCAAAATTGATAATCGGCAAACGCTTCTGGTGTGAAAGATAGATTCAAAGGGCTGCCTCGCTCACTGAAATTAAAGACGATTTATCCGACGCTTGAGCAAGAGAGCGCAAAAGGTGAGAGCGATTTTCGTTCGATGAAAGAAGATACGCCGTGCTGTCGTCAAGGTCGCGGATTTTTATTTCGATTTCACGGTCTCTAAAAAGTTCCTTTACCGAACTGATAAAATGCTCCGTCAACTCCGATGCCCTCATTGTGTATACGCCTGTCATATTTTTCTCCTTGCTTCAAAAACAATTTTGCCCCGCCGCACTTATGTAGCAGGGGCTGTGGCTGTTATCTTGTGAGCTTGCGATAGACGGTCTTGTGCGGGATTTCGCTGTCGATACCGAGCACCTTCTTCTTCCATTCGACGTATTCGCTCCAGTTGCCCTCGAAGAACTTGACTTCGCTGTTATTCTCGAACGCTAAAATGTGCGTGCAGATACGGTCGAGGAAATAGCGGTCGTGGCTGACAACCAACACAACGCCTGCAAAGCCGTTAATCGCCTCTTCAAGACTGCGCGTCGTCGTGATGTCGAGGTCGTTCGTCGGCTCGTCGAGAAGAAGCACGTTGCCCGCCTCTTTGAACATCATTCCCATATTCAATCTATTCTTTTCGCCGCCCGAAAGCACGCTGATTTTCTTGTTCTGTTCAGGTCCGTTGAAGTTGAACCACGAGCAATATGCGTGTGCATTGATTTCGCGAAGCGCGCCATTCACGGGGCGACCTTTTTCGTCCACCGCACCGAGCTTCACGAGGTCTGCACCGCCCGAAAGCATTTCATACACCGTCTTATTCGGGTCGAGTTTCTCGCGCATTTGGTCAACATACACGAGCTTAACCGTTTCGCCGATTTTGATTGTGCCAGAATCGGGCTTTTCGCCTGTACCTTGCCCCGCAGCTTCGGCAATCATCTTGAACAGCGTCGTCTTACCAGCGCCGTTCGGTCCGACAATGCCGACGACCGCGCCTGCAGGAATAGAGAAATCGAGGTTCTCAAACAGCAATTTGTCGCCAAAACTCTTCGTGAGCTTCTCGGCGTTGATAACCACGTTGCCTAATCTCGGACCTGCGGGAATGGAAATCTGCGTGTCCTTGAGCTTTATGCGGCTCGACTCTTCGGCAAGCAGTGCCTCATATTTGGTGATATGCTCCTTGTGCTTCGCCTGCCGCCCTTTCGCGCCTGCGTGAATCCACTCAAGCTCTTGGAGCATTTCTCTCTGGCGGACGCTCGCCTGTTTTTCTTCAAGAGCCAATCGCTTCTGCTTCGCCTCAAGCCACTCGCTGTAGTTGCCCTTGAACGGATAGCCCTCGCCTCTGTCCATCTCCAAAATCCAGCCCGCCACGTTGTCAAGGAAATAGCGGTCGTGCGTAATCGCGATGATAGTCCCTTTGTAGTCCTTCAAGTGCCGCTCAAGCCACGCGACCGTTTCAGCGTCGAGGTGGTTTGTCGGCTCGTCAAGGAGCAAGATGTCTGGCTGTTGCAAGAGCAATCGGCAAAGCGCGACTCTTCGGCGCTCTCCTCCCGAAAGCGTGTCCACGGTCTGCTCGGCAGGCGGGCAGCGAAGCGCGTCCATCGCAAGCTCAAGGTTTGCGTCCAAGTTCCACGCATCTGCCGCGTCCAGCTTTTCCTGCAACTCGGCCTGACGCGCGCACAGTTTATCAAAATCAGCGTCCACGTCGCCGAACGCCTCGTTCACTTTGTCAAACTCTGCAAGTAAATCGGTAATCGGCTTCACGCCCTCTTTTACGATTTCCATAACGGTTTTGCCAGCCTCAAGCTGCGGCTCTTGCTCAAGATAGCCCATTGTGTAGCCAGGGAGGAGCTTTGTTTCACCCGTGTAATCGGTGTCAATACCTGCAAAAATCTTGAAAAGCGATGATTTACCTGCGCCGTTTTCGCCGATAACGCCGATTTTCGCGCCGTAATAATACGAAATAGAAATGTCTTTTAAGACGACCTTCGTGCCGTAAGCGCGGCTCACGCGGTCCATTGTGTAGATGATTTTCTTGTCGTCAAATGTCTTAGCCATACACAAAGTATAGCACGCCCTGCGCCTTTTTGTATACCCTTATGCGCCCGTAGCTATCGATGTACTCTTGAGTGTAACTTCGCCGCTTTTTAGTTCGAGCCGCTTGCCGTCGTCGCTCTCCACGATAAGCGATAAATCGTCCGAAACGCCCACGACCTTCGCAAAGTAGCTGCTTTCTTCCTCTGCAATCACAGGATACACCCGTATTCGCTTGCCCGTGAGCAATGAGCGGCTTCTATATTCAGCGAGGCACTTTTGCGCTTCCGCCTCGTCGCCAGATTCGATTTTATCGTATATGCTTACCAATTCGCCTAGCACCGTTGCGATGACTAAGTTTCTATCCACCGTCTTAGAATCGGTGTAATCCTGCAAAAAGCTCGCTATCTGCTTCACTTCGGCAGGTACGCCGTCAGAAGAGGCGGGACAAGCGATGTTTATGCCAATGCCGACAATCGCGCTGTCTATTCTGCCTGTTTCTAAATTCGACACGCCCTCTGTGAGTATGCCGCACAGCTTCTTTTCGCCTAAGAAAACATCGTTCACCCACTTAATCTGCGCCTCCACCCCGTACAGCCTGGAAATCGCGCGACACACCGCTATCGCCGCATTCGCCGTCATCTTTGCAGGGTCTGTTACGCCCGCTTTCGGCGAATAGAGCAAGCTCATAAACACGCCCGTCTGTGAGCTTGAGAAAAAGCTCCGCCCTAGCCGTCCGCGCCCCGCAGTTTGTTCGAGCGCAATGGCGGCGGTTTTGTGCAAATCGGCATTGCTTGCAGAAAGCCGCTTCAGTTCGTTATTCGTGGAATCTATCGAATTATAGACAAGCACAGAAATGTGGCTGTCGGGATAATAGCGCAAAAGATAGTCTTCTATAGAAGATTTATTCACGATGCTCTTTTCTATGCTCAAAAAGTAGCCCGTTTTCGTAGAAGCGTCTATCGCATATCCGTCGCGCCGCAAAGAGCTGACCGCTTTCCACACGGCAGCCCGAGAAACGTGCGCAGTTGCGGCGAGTGCTTCCCCCGAAACAACGCCGCCTTTCCTTAGTTCACGAAGCACAATCTGCTTTGTCGTCATTTGTAGCAGTTCCAGCCTTTTTCTTCAATGCCTTTCACCCATCGAGCCGCCCATTCTTTTGCGCCGTCAAGGTCGTGGTCGCGGTAGTTGCCACATTCCGCTTCTGTTGTCGCAGGCACTGCCTTATCCCACACAGCCACTTTTTTCAAGGCATTCAACAGATGCTTTGCAACATACTCTTCGTTCACGTCGCCGAAAAGCGTGAAATAGAACCCCGTGCGGCAGCCCATCGGCGAAAAATCAATCACGCCGTCCATCTCGTCGCGAATATACTCGGCAATTAAATGCTCCAGAGTATGAATTGCGCCCGTTGTCAAGAACTCTTTATTCGGCTGTGCAAAGCGAATATCGAACTTTGAAACCACATCGCCTTTTTCGCCTGTCTTCTTAGAAGCCAAACGCACAAACGGTGCAGTTACTTTTGTGTGGTCAAGATTGAAGCTGTCTACATTATACTTCTTTTCCATTATCTTCTCCATATATTTCTCCTTAATATAGGTCTTGCGATTTCGCTATCCCGCAATTCTGCGGACAGCGGATTTAAACTCATTCATACCGTTCACAGTCTTTATTCCGTTTTTGTGAATGACAGGGCATATTTCAGCGCGGTTTCTATGTGCATACTCCAAATCGGTGAGCTTGCAAACGGACTCTCAGATGAATTCAGAGAGAGCACGAAGGAAGATATGCCTTGGGGCATGATACGCGGTATGCGGAATTGGCTCGCCCACTCCTATTCAAGTGCGGACGAAAGCATGATATGGGAAACAGCAACAAACGACATCCCCAAGCTCAAAGCATTTTGCGAGCTGCATTTGCACGGCGC
>CALBGU010000108.1 GCA_937893155.1 uncultured Treponema sp.
TTTTGGCGGCTGCTTTGGTTTTCGGCTTCGCTTCTTGCTCCAGCGATTCGGACGATGACGACGACGATTCCTCGAGTTCATCGAGTTCGTCGGCAAGTTCAAGCAATGCGCTTTCTCCGTATTTGCCAAGAGAATATGAAAGCAGAGAAATCGCCGCACTTTATACAGCTAGCAGTTCAGAAACAGACACTAACGACGACGGAACTGTTTGGACTATCAAAGCAACAAGTGCCTTATATTTTTTCTCTGATTCAGGCGACATCACATGGCTTGAAACGAACAATTTTTTAGGCATTTCTTCAACAGGCGAAACAAAGTCTGTTAAAACAGCGCATGCAGCAGGCACTTTTACTATCAGTGGCAATTATACAAACGGCACAATTACAGTAACAAAAACAATGCACGAAGGCGATGGCGAGACAGCAGGAGTTCTAGAATCTTGCGACGATTACGAAGATACTAGCCGAAAGACGCTCAGCATTTCAAACGGTATTTTAACGCGAAGCAGCCACGGCGAGACAGAATCATACACCAAGCAGTAAATCGTGCTAGTTTTCCGCATTTTCCCGCCTGATGTTTGTGCAAGGCGGGCTTTTTTCGCACAAGTATATTGCAAGACATTTCGCCCAACCGTACACAAAGGCTATGCGCAAAATTGCATTCGCCCCCGATGTATGCTATAATGGCGATACGCGGGATTTTAGAATATGAGCCAACTAACATTCGAGATTGATGAAGACATAAAAGCATTATCGCGGCAAGCGGTGGCAGAAGGGCGATTGCTCGACTTAAAAAACGATGTCGTCTTTAAGTCGTTCTTTTCAAAAAACACCCCGGAGGGCATTTACTGCCGCACCAAAATGCTCGGAGCGGTCATCGGGCAAAAAGTAAAAAGCGCAACAGTACTCAACCCCGAGATTCTCCCCGATTTTATGCACGGCAAGTTTCCGCGACTGGATATTCATTGCGTACTTGAAGACGGAAGCGAAGTCGATGTGGAAATGCAGGGCACAAAACAGCACGACAACCAAATAAAGCGCAGTATTTATTACAGCGCGGTATTAGCAAAAAACGCAGTGAAAGCGGGTGCTTTGTATGCGCAAATGCCCAAAGTGTATCAGATTATGGTTATGGACTGCACCGTGATAAAAGACGAGAAAAACGATATTCGCTTCCATCACAGCTACACATTCCGAGAAGACAAAAGCGGCGCACAGCTTTCTGATGTGCTTCAGATACACTTCATTGAATTGCCGAAGCTCAAATTCAGCAAACACAATGAATCAATGAGCGAGCTGGAGTTTTGGAGCTTGCTCATAAAGTCGGGAGGAACAGAAAAGACTCAAGACCTTTTCAAACAGTTTGAAGACAGGCAGGAGGATTGGACTATGGCAGACACACTGTTAAGAGAGATAAGCCAAGACGAAAAGGAATGGTGGGTAAAGTTCTCGTATGAAACGGCAGAGCGCGAGCGCAATGCGTATTTTAGCAACACGCTTGAAAAAGCAAAGCGCATTGCTATGCAGCAGGGAATGCAGCAGGGTATACAGAAAGGAATGCAACAGGGAATGCAACAGGGAATGCAGCAGGGAATGCAACAGGGAACGCTCCTTGCACACCTGAATACCGCAAAAAAACTCTTTGCGCGGGATTATTCAGACGAGGACATAGCAGATATTCTCGGCATATCTGTTCTCGAAGTGGCAAATATGCGCTCGCAATGCAAAAGCGATGCCGTAGCGCACTCAGACATTTTGCAATAACGTTTTTGGACGTATTATAAAAGATATGATGTCATTGGCGAATTTGTTTCAGAACCCGTTTTTGAACCTAACGTTAGTTTCAGTATTAACCTAATGCTAGTTTCACAGTGAACCTAACGTTAGGTTTACTGTTGCACTAACGTTAGGTTTATGTATCGCTTTATTCCGCCACAATGACACATCTATTTCTGTATTCAAGCGTTCTGGCTTCTTTCAAAACAGAGGAACTGCCTGCATATTTTGTTTTGATGAGCACTTTACATTCGCCTGCGGGAACGGAGGCAGGAACGCGCGCAATGACGTGGCTGGGCTTGTTTACGCTCAGGCGGCGGCTCACGCGGTGCTCTTTTCCTTCACAGTCAACGATAAACACGCCCTGATTCTCGTCGGCTTCGTCCTGAATCTTGATTTTCTCGCCCTCAATGCTGATGTCATCTCCTGCAGTAATCGTGCCGTCGCTCTTTCCCGTCGCAGTGTCGCTCACTAGCCCGATATGCGCGCTAGCAGTCTTCAAGCCGCTTGAAACGACGCTGACTTTCTCGAGCGCGTCGCGCAGAGCCTGCGTTGGCACAAGGTCAACCGTGCGTTTGTGCACTGCCGCGTCAAAACCCGCATCTGGGCTTTTCCACACGCCCGTAACGCGCGGAAGAGCCTGCACCAGATTGTCGGCAAACGAATAGCCGTGCTCGATTGCGTCCAAAACGGCGGCATCGCGCTGGTCAAGAATCGATGTGATAGTTTCAAGGCGGAACTCGCTGCCGCGCTTCAAAATCTCGCGGGCGATGTCAATATTGTGCTTGGTCGCGCCGGGCGGCACCACTTCGGCAATGCAGTCGTTCGGGTCGTCCTTGGTCAAAAGGTTGAGCCGCAATGCGACTTTCCACACGCATTTTTCCTCTTTGTTCATAAAAAAACTCCTCGCATATCCGCTTATTTTTCTGCCGGACGGATAGCAAAAGCGATGATAACACGTTTGCGCTTTTTGTGTATAGCAGAGAATTTTGGAGATATTTTCTCCCTGCCCTCTCCAAAACCGCCACAGCAGGTTGTCTATAAGCACATTCTTCTTGAGAAAAAAGACGGCAGAACAAGAGAGAGCAAAAAAAATGGGTGCAAAAGACGCTTTACTTTTCATACATCGCATTATACAATGATACCAAAAGATACAAAAATAAGAGATGTTCTAACACGGTATGCGCTTGTATACGTCTTAAAACACCATCAAAATGAAATGAGGGGATTCTATGAAACCAACGCTTTTAGTTCTGGCGGCTGGAATGGGCAGCCGTTACGGCGGGGTAAAACAAATTGACAGCGTAGGACAGCACGGCGAATGTCTGCTGGATTATTCGGCGTTCGATGCGGCGAAAAGCGGCTTTGCGCGCGTGGTATTTATCATCAGAAAAGACATCGAAGCGGACTTTCGCGAGAGGCTCTTTGACCGCATTGCAAAAAATCTTGATGCAAGTTATGTGTTCCAATCGCGCGAATCGCTTTTGACGCAGGAAGAAATTGCGCGGACTGCCGAGCGCACCAAGCCGTGGGGTACGATTCACGCGGTGCTATGCGCCAAAAAAGAAATACAGGACGCACCGTTTGCCGTCATCAATTCCGACGATTATTACGGACGCGCCGCATTTGAAACGCTCGGCGCATATCTTTCGTCAATCACGAACGACTGCACAGAACACGCGATGGTCGGCTACGTTTTGGGCAACACGATGAGCCGAAACGGTACGGTCAGCCGCGGCGTGTGCACGGTCAAAAACGGCTATCTTGATTCGATTACCGAAAACACCAAAATCGGCTACGAGGGCGACGACATCATTTCTGAGCTTGACGGCAAGCGCATTAAAATGACGGGCACAGAGCCAGTGAGTATGAATCTTTTTGGGTTCACCCCCGCGGCGTTCCCCACGTTCGATGAATACTGGAGCAACTTCAAGGCTACCAAGCTCGGCGAGCCAAAGACGGAGGCTCTGCTTCCCGTGGCGGCAAGCGAAATCGTGCAAAAAGGACGCGGCACCATCAAATTCTTGCAGTCCGAAGAAAAATGGTTTGGTATGACGTATCCACAAGACCGCGAACTTGTAAAATCCGAAATCGCAAAAAAGATTGCTTCGGGGTATTATCCTGAGTCATTGTGGAGCAAATAAGCTCGAATACGGAGGAAAGATGTTCACATTAAATCCGATAGAATCAAAGAAAATCTGGGGACGCGAACTGTGGCTTGCTTCAACGCACCGCGACGGCGAGCAGAAAGAGCTTCGCGAGGCAGTCGGCGGGGATTATCCGCTTATCATCAAGTTGATTGAAACCACCGATAAACTTTCGGTGCAAGTCCACCCCGACAACGCGGCGGCGTCTCTCTACGAAAACGACCGCGGCAAGTACGAATGTTGGTATATCCTTGATGCCGAGCCGAATGCCCAGCTGGTGTACGGCACAAACGGTATTTTTACGCCGTCGGAATTGCGCACTGCCGTCAAAAACAACACGATTTCGGATTGCTTGAATTACGTTCCCGTAAAAGCAGGCGATTTTTTGTACATTCCAGCCGGCACGGTTCACGCGATTGGCGCAGGCTTGCGGCTTTTGGAAGTGCAGCAGTCAAGCAACGTAACGTATCGCCTCTACGACTGGGGGCGCGGGCGCGAACTGCATTTGGAGAAAGCACTGTCGGTCATCAAGCCGCACACGATTCGCAAGGTGGGCAAATTCATCGGCGTTTTCAGCTGCCCGTATTTTTCGCTCGAAGACATCTATTTTGAGAGAAGCTACGATTTTGAGGCAGACGCCGCCGGAAGAGAAGAAACTCCGCGCGATTGGACTGCGCTTTTTGCAGTCAGCGGCGAAGGCAGCGCAAAGAACAGCGAAGGCGAGATTTCATTGAAAGCGGGCGAACTTTTGATGGTGCGTCCGAGCGAAAAAATCACGTTTTCGGGCGATATGCACTTAATAAAAGTGATGTGCGGCTAAAAAATGCACAAAAAAATGCAGCATTTTTCTGCGATAGTGCTTGACATTTTTTTGTCAGAAATATATATTATAAAAGCATTCGACGCAAAATCGAGTGATTGATGTTTAACATCTTGGGCTATTAGCTCAGTAGGTAGAGCAACGCCCTTTTAAGGCGTGGGTCTGCAGT
>CALBGU010000109.1 GCA_937893155.1 uncultured Treponema sp.
TCCTTGAAACGCTTGAGAGAAGTAATCTTGCCTGTGAACTTGACAACGCCGTCGCGAATAAGGTTCACGCTGCTTGATCTTTTGACCACACCGTCTGTAACGTAACAACCCGCAATAACGCCAACCTTTGGAACTTTGAATGTATCGCGGACTTCCACAGAACCCGTAACTTCTTCTTTTGTATCTGGCTGGAGCATACCTTCCATAGCGGCTGTAATCTCTTCAACACACTTATAGATGATATTGTACTTGCGAATCTCAACTTTCTCTTGCTCTGCCAAAGCCTTTGCTTTAGGAGTTGGGCGAACATTGAATGCGATGAGAATTGCATTGTCGTCAGCAGCGGCAAGGCTAACATCGCTTTCGTTGATTGCACCAGCAGAAGAGTGAATAACGTTAAGACGAATCTCGTTTGTAGAGAGCTTTTCAAGAGAAGTCTTGAGAGCCTCTGCACTACCCTGCAAGTCTGCCTTGATGATAACCTTGAGTTCTTTAATCTCGCTAGTGCGGATTGTTTCATTGAAGTTCTCAAGAGATACTTTCTTAACAGCCTTTGCAGCTTCAAATCGCTTGAGTTCCTGACGTTTTGCAGAAATCTCGCGAGCGTCTTTTTCGCTTTCTGTAACCTGGAATGGATCTCCAGCGTTCGGCATTGTTTCGATACCGAGAACTTCAACAGGCATAGACGGAGTTGCTTCTGTAACTTTTTGTCCCTTGTCGTTGAAAAGAGCGCGAACACGACCGCTGTAAATACCTGCGACAAATGGGTCACCGACTTTCAAAATACCGCGCTGAACAACAACAGAGGCAACAACACCGCGACCCTGGTCAATGCGAGATTCGATAATCTTACCTTCTGCACGGCAATCATACGGAGCTTTAAGCTCAAGCATTTCCGCCTGCAACAGAATAGCGTCAAGCAAATCATCGATACCCTGTTTCTTGAGAGCAGAAATTCGCACATACTGCGTCTCGCCGCCCCACTCTTCAGGCGTAAGACCGAGTTCAGAAAGCTGTGTCATTACACGGTCAGGGTTTGCCTCTGGCTTATCCACTTTGTTCACCGCCACGATAATCGGAACTTTTGCGTCTTTTGCGTGGCTAATCGCTTCGAGTGTCTGAGGCATAACGCCGTCATCAGCCGCAACAACAAGGACAACAATATCCGTAATCTGTGCACCACGCGCTCTCATCATCGTAAATGCTTCGTGACCAGGGGTGTCGAGGAACGTGATAACGCCCTTTTCGGTCTTCACTTGATATGCACCGATAGACTGCGTAATGCCGCCAGCCTCGCCAGCCGCCACATTTGTATGACGAATAGCGTCGAGTGTCTTTGTCTTACCGTGGTCAACGTGTCCCATAACGGTAACAATTGGAGGGCGAACCTTTGTTCCTTCTTCCGTTCCCTTGTCGCTTTCGATAACCGTTTCATCGTAAAGGCTGACCAAATGCACTTCACAACCGTATTCGCTCGCCAAAATCGTCGCAGTATCGCTGTCGATTGACTGGTTTATCGTAACCATCATTCCCAGTGCCATCAATTTTCCGATGATTTCAGAAGCCTTGAGGTTCATTTTTCGCGCGAGGTCAGAAACAGAGATTGACTCCATTATATCAATCTGCTTTGGCACTACGCTTGCAGGAGTCTGCTCTTTCTTCTTGGTGTAAAGCTCGTTCTCGTCGAAATCTTCTTCTTTGTCTTTTCGCGTGTAAACAGGCTTTTTGCCCTTGAATGCCTTTTTCGCAGGCGTTTTGTTTTCAGCGATTGGAGAGGGAGGAACGAATCCACCGCTACGGTTTCCGCCAGCAAATCCGCCTGTGCGCGCACCACCGAAGCCGCTTGTACGGTTTGCGTTAAAGCCGCCCGTTCGATTACCGCCGAAGCCGCCTGTGCGATTTCCCTGATAATTTCCGCCGCCAGTACGGTTGCCTCCAAAGCCGCCCGTTCTCTGCCCGCCTTGATAGCTGCCAGTGCGGTTTCCGCCAAATCCGCCCGTGCGGTTTCCGCCCTGATAATTTCCGCGCTGACCATCATTTCTCTGCCGATTCTGATAGCCTTCGCGAGCTTGAGCGCCCGTAAAGCCGCCGCTTCTTTCTCCGCGATAACCACCGTTTCGGTCATTGCCGTAGCGTCCACGCGGACGGTCAGAAAGATTACCCGCTTTTACATTCGGACGCGCTGAATTAAGTTCAAATGTCGTTGCACCCTGTGCCCGCGCAACAATATGACTTTGATACGTCGAAGTTGGTGAAGATTTTTTCTCTGTCTGAACAGGAGTTTTCTCGCTCTGAGCAATGGATTTTTCCACAGAATCCACCTTTTTTACAGGGGCGACTTGTGCCGTCTGCACAGGCTCTTGCGTTTTTTCTTTATCCTGCACTTGCACAGGAGCTTTTGGCTGTACAGTCGGACTTGGCGCATCTCCTGCTTTTGGAGCGCGTTTTTTTACCACAACAACCTTGCGTTTTGCAGGATGCTGTGTGCCGACCGCTGTTTTTTTCATCTCATCGGTTTTAGTGACTGCTTTTTTTTCTTCATCTGCCATAATTGCCTATTATTCCTCGTCTTCGTCTTCAAATTCAAACTCTACGCCGCAAACTGGACATTGTGTCATATCCAGAGTGATACGAGCTCCGCATTCTGGGCAGAAGTATTCTTCTTCATAATCACCAGCAGCATCTTCAGCAGATGGCGTATCTTCTTCGGCATCACCTACAAACTCAACAGAATCGCCAACTAGCTTCTGCACAGCATCGATGTCCTCTTCTGTCAATCCTTCAACATTCTTGATTTCGCCATTGGAAACAGCGTCTTCAAACTTCTGCAAATCGTCCAAACCTGCATTTTTAAGGGTTTCTGCAACTTTTTCGTCCACCCCAGAAAGTTCGCCAACCGTCCGAATCTCTTCCTCGGTATTCGAGAACAATTCTTCGGCAGCAGCGCGGGTTCCACTGATTTCAGACAAATCCATTTCAGCGACTTGCTCTTCGGTTTTAACGTCAATATTCCAGCCAACCAAGCGATTTGCAAGTTTTACGTTTTGTCCGCCCTTTCCAATTGCAAGCGACAACTGGCTTTCTTTTACAACTGCAAGAGCTTCTTTGAGTTCTTCGTTCATTATGAAAACCTTTTCAACTTCCGCAGGAGAAAGCGCATTTTTGATAAACTGAACAGGGTCTGTCGAATATTCCAAAACGTCGATTCGCTCGCCTTCGAGTTCCCGAATAACATTCTGGATTCGCACACCTTTTAAGCCCACACACGCACCCACTGGGTCAACGTCCGACCGAGAAGACGACACCGCAATTTTGGTGCGATTGCCCGCATCGCGCACAATCGAGTTAATTTCAACCGTTTTATCGCTGATTTCGGGAACTTGCAATTCCATAATTCGCCGAACAAGGTCTTTGTCGGTGCGGCTCAAGATGAGCTGAACACCGGTATTTGTCTTTTTGATTTCAACAACCAGTGCCTTGATTCTGTCGTTTGGCTCGTAGGATTCGCGCGGGCTTTGGTACTTGGCAGGGATAACGCCTTCAACCTTTCCGTCTTTGCCCAAATCCACATAGATATTACGGCGATATTCACGCTGCACATAACCGATGATGATTTCGCCAACGTTATCTTTGTACAAATTGTACAAGCTATCACGATAATTTTCTGAAAGTGCTCCGTGCGCTGTCTGCTTTCCGACCGTGACTGCAGAACGGTCAAAATTTTTAGGGTCTTCTTCGATATCCACGGTATCTCCAACCACGCAATCATCTTTTATTTTGCGAGCTTCTTCCAGCGCAATTTCGAGGCTCTTATCAGAAATATCATCTTCGCTCTCAACAACTTCACGGCGAGAATAAATCTTGACCCAAGACAAATCGTTTGCAAATTCAACAACCGCATTTTCATTCTGACCGTACGTCTTTTTATACGCCATCAACAGCGCGTTTTCGATTGTCTTTTTTACAGAATCTTCTGAAAATCCCTTTTCGTTCGCAAGCTCCCGAATTGTCGCCGCCATATCTATTTTCGCTTCTGTTTTTTGCTTCTTTCTTGTAGCCATACCCTGCTCCTACAGATGTATAAATTTTGCCTTTGCAATATCGGTATACATAATTTTTTTTGTGTTGCCGCCAGATTCCGCACATTCCAGCACTACGCTTTCTGAATCTGCGCTAACGATTTTTCCGCCGACCCAATCCGTAACGGTTTTGTCCCACACGCGTACTTCCCGCCCCTCAAACAAAGGAAACTCCGCCGCATTTTTGATGTTTCGTTCCATTCCCGGCGATGTTACTTCCATATAAATGTTGTCCGTGTTCAGGAGAACCTCAAGGCGAGCAAGCAATGCCCGATGGATTTTTGCGCAATCATTCACGCCAATTTGAGCAGCAGTGTCTTTTGCAGAAATCACCGCCAAAACGTGTACAGCGCCGTGCTGCAGCACGGCGCTGTACACGTTTTGGCG
>CALBGU010000110.1 GCA_937893155.1 uncultured Treponema sp.
ATAGTTTTGTTTTCTTAAAAAAACGCAGTTTGGAACGAAAGCGAATCGAGCTTGGTGCGAAAATTAGCGCGATGAGTCCCGCTTCAGATGAGGATATTTTGTTGTTGCAAAATCTCTTGAAAGAGAAAATGGACATAGATAAACTGATTGAAGCAATGAAAGGGTAAAAAATGGAACAGGAACTTGAAGATTCAAATCCAGCTGTGGAGAGATTGTTGGATTTAGGCAAAAACAAGCAGGTTCTTTCTTGGGACGAAATTACGGAAATTTTGACCCAAGATTTCGTTAATTCGCCGCAAATGGAGCATGTGCTTCAGTTGCTTTCGAGAAATAATATCCAAATTATGGAAGAAGACCCTGATTTGGACGAGGACGACGAGGCAGACGACGAAGAAAATGATGACGACGAGGCGGAAGTTGTTGCGGAAGAGGAAAAACTTGACGGCAAACATCGCCTTGTTTCGAGTGATAAAGACTCGAATGTGGACGACCCGATTCGGCTGTATTTGCGTGAAATCGGCAAAGAAAATTTGCTCACCGCTGAGCAGGAAGTCATTTTGTCCAAAAAAATGGAAAACGGCGAAAATATCATTAAAGATGTTATCAAACATTCTGGAATGATTATCCCTGAGTTTTTTGCGATTGGTCAAAAGGCGTTTACGCGAATTGATTTGCACGAAGCTGGAAAGGCGCGGAAGGAAATCAATGAGGAAATGGCGGAAAAACGCCGTCTGAAGAGTTGCTATGGCGCGAACTTGAAATTGGTTTGGACGGAGATGAAATCATATATTCAGCTCAAACGCCAGCTTTTTGAAACCGATTCGTCTCAGAATATTTTTGAAGACAAGGCAATTTTGAAACTTCGCGGGAAAATTGTGCCTGAATTGCAGAATATCAATATCCAAACAGAAGAAATTGACCGTTTCAGCGCGAAATTTTTGGATGCAACGCAGAAGATAAATGTGTATCATCACAAATGCGAAAAATTGATGAAGGAACTTCGCATTGCTGACCCTGCAGAGCTTCGAACGATTGGACGCAAACTCGGAAGCCGGTCGGAAACGATGAAACTGGAAGCCGAACTTGCGCTTTCTGCGGATACGATACGAGATATTTACACGCAGATTCAGAAAATTGAGCGCAGACTTCGCCGTCTTGAGTTTGATTTTGAAAATTCTGTTGCAGAAATTCTTGATATGGCAAAAGAAATTCAGCGCGGGCGTGTGATGATGGAGCAGGCGAAAAATAGGCTCATCAATGCAAACTTACGTCTGGTTGTGTCTATTGCCAAAAAATATACGAATCGCGGGCTGCAATTTTTTGACCTTGTGCAAGAGGGCAATATTGGGCTTATCAAAGCGGTGGAAAAATTTGAGTACCGAAAGGGCTACAAATTTTCAACATACGCGACGTGGTGGATTCGTCAGGCAATTACACGCTCGATTTCCGATCAGGCGCGAACAATCCGTGTTCCAGTGCATATGATTGAGCAAATCAACAAAGTGGTGCGCGAGAGCCGCCAGCTTATGCAAAAATACGGGCGCGAACCGACCGATGAGGAAATTGCACAGCAGCTTGGTTGGCCGGTGAGCCGCGTCAAGCAGGTGAAAAATGTTGCTCGCGAACCTATATCGCTGGAAACTCCGATTGGCGAGGAAGAAGACAGCCTGTTGGGAGATTTCATCGAGGATAAAGAAGTTGAAAATCCAGCAATGCAAACGGCATACACATTGCTTCAAGAGCAGCTTCGGTCTGTGTTGGGAACACTGCCGCCGCGTGAACAGGAAGTTTTGAAAATGCGATTTGGACTTGACGACGGGTATTCTTTGACGCTTGAAGAGGTCGGATTGTATTTTGATGTTACGCGTGAAAGAATTCGCCAGATTGAGGCAAAAGCCTTGCGCCGATTGCGCCATCCGCGCCGTGCATCTGGTCTTCGTGATTACATTGAAATGTAAGTCTTGCGAATTTTTTGTCTAGAAGATTTGACAATGAGCATTTCTTCTAGACATTATTCTTTTTTTTCTATATATTATTACATTACATAAGCGAAATTTATGGGGTTCTTCTTATATGGCTGAAGATTTTGAAAACGAGAAAATGAAAGAGGTCTTTGAAAAACTTAAGGACCTTCAGGCTATTTTGGCTGAAAAGTACGATTTAGAGACAAAAATTTCCGATACACCTCGGTTGCTCGACGAACAAAAACAGCTTCTTGCGAAACTCAAAGAAGAATTTTTGAAGAAAAACGCTGATTTTGAAGAAGTGAGAGCTCGGGTTTCTCATCTAAAAGCGGAACTTGCGGAAGTTGAAGCTATTCGCGAAAATGGTGAGAAGGGAATGGATAGCATCACGACGCATCGTGAATACGATTCTTTGGAGAAACAGATTTCCGAGGCAAAAGCAAAGGAGTCTGAAATCCGTTCAGAGCTTCTCAAAGAAGAAAAAAAGATGGACGAAATCGATTCTGATTTGAAGATGGAAGAAGAAATGATTAAAAATCAGGAATTGAGCATCTCAGAAGGTCGTGAATCGATTGAAAAGCAGTTGAATGATTACAACGAAGAACGCGCTGCTTTGGAAGCGAAAGAAAAAGATTTGTCTTCTGCAATCGACCCTGAAATCATTTTGAAATTTCAGCGCATAATTAAACGCAATCGAGAAGGTATTGTTTCTGTAAAAGGCATTGTGTGCAGCGGGTGTCATATGATTCTGCCGGCACAGTTCGCAAACGAAGTTCATGCGGGAAACAAAGTTATGTTCTGCCCTTATTGCAGCCGAATTTTGTATTACGAAGAGCCTGATGAATCAGACAGCAACTTCCAGATTACCGATACTGGTAGTCTTGCGGATCTTAAGTTCTTTGACGATGATGAAGAAGGACTTGATGATGAATACTCCGAAATTGATGAGGATAGCGATGACGAGAATGACGAAAACGCTTCCTCTGATTACGATGGAGATCAAGATTAGTTTTTAAAATGAAAAGAAAGCATGATATTCGCGCATAAAATAGTTGATGATAACTTTTTTGTGTGAGGAAAGTCCGGGCTCCTTCGGAAAAAATGCCTGATAATGACAGGGCGAGTAAAAGTAGTTTTCAGTTAATCGAAAGATTTCTGTCATAACCTTTTACTCGACAGAAAGTGCTACAGAAAATAACCGCCGAGCAATCGGTAAGGGTGAAAAGGCAGGGTAAGAGCCTACCGTGCGGTCTGGTAACAGCGCAGCAAAGCAAACCTCATTTGGAGCAAGATTAAGAAGCAGTTTGTTATTCCGAGCTTATACTGCGGGTAAATCGCTAAAGACGGCGAGCAATCGTTGTTCTTGGATAGATGAATATGCACATTTTTTGTGTGACAGAACTCGGCTTATTCTGCTTTCTTTTTTTCTTTTTTTGGGTTTAAGAATGTAAGCAATGAAGAAGATGACTGTTAAACGCTCGGTGGCAAAGCGTAAAAATAAAATTTTTCTTAAAATAAGTATCTTCGTGCTTATTGTTTCTGTTTTATCTGTTTCAGTTTATTTTTTGAAACACTTTTTGGAATCAAAGTTAAAATCGAAAGCTCCTGTTGCCGATTTGTATGAAGTGTGGAATTCTCATAATTATCAGATGGTGTATGATTCGGCAACGAAGATTCTAGAAACAGACAGATTTCAAAGTATCGCGCTGATGTTTCACGGGTATTCAGCGTTTTATTTGGCGATTGCGTCGACAGATACAACGATTGCGCAGTCGTTACTTGATGAATCTATCAACGATATTCGTATTGTACTTTTGGACGCAAAATCCACTGCTGTTCCGCAGCTTGAGTATATGCTCGGAAAGGCGTATTTTTACAAAAATATTTTATCTTCCTATCATTATTATTCCGACCTTGCGATTGAATATTTGCTTGCTGCAAAAAATGCGGGCTACGAGGCGGACGATATTCCCGAGTATTTGGGCTTGAGCTATTCGGCTTTGGGGCGTGTGCCTGAAAGCATTTCTGCGTTTACAGAGGCGCTCATTGTTCGCGAATCTGATGTTTTGCTGATGTCGATTGCCGAGCAATATTATAAAAACGGGCAGCCGAAAGCCGCTATGCAATATCTTTTCCGCGTTAATTCTGAGAGCAAAAATGAAGAATTGATTTTGAGAAGCCGAACTTTGCTTGGTCAAATTTACATTGATGATGAAAAATATGAAGATGCGAGAAGAGAATTCGAAGCTATACTTGAAAAAGAACCGAATTATGCCGATGCCTATTATGGTATTGGTGTAACGTACGAAAAAGAGGGCGATTTGGTGAAAGCCCGTTCAGAATGGCGCAAGGCTCTGCGAATTCAAGTGAATCACGCAGGTGCATTGAACAAAATGAACAGTTATAAATAATTTGTGGGGGATATATATGGGATTCTGGGATAGATTTTCAACGGACATCGGTATTGACCTTGGAACGTGCAATACGCTGGTTTATGTGCGCGGACAGGGCATCGTGATTGACGAGCCGTCGGTTGTCGCGGTTGAAAAGGGGACGAAGCACGTTGTTGCGGTCGGTGCGGAGGCAAAGCGTATGCTGTGGAAAACGCCTGACAACATCATTGCAATCAGACCTTTGGCGGACGGTGTTATTGCCGATATGGACAGCACCGAGAAGATGATAAAATATTTTATCTCAAAAATTGTTCCTCGCCATCAAATCATCAAATCAACGAGAATGAAAATCGGTATTCCGTCCTGTATTACCGAAGTCGAGCGTCGTGCGGTTATTGAGGCGGCTCTGAAAGCGGGTGCAAAGGAAGTTGAAGTCATTGAAGAGTCTTTGGCTGCGGCTATTGGTGCGCAAATCCCGATTTATGAGCCTGCGGGACACATGATTTGCGACATTGGAGGCGGCACGACTGAAGTCAGCGTGATTTCGTTGGGCGGTATGGTTACTACGAATTCTATCCGAATCGGCGGCGATGAGTTTGATGAGGCTGTTATCAAGCATGTTCGTTCCGTTCACAACTTGATTATTGGTCAGCGCACTGCGGAGCGGCTTAAAATCGAAATCGGAAATGCAATTCCTGATAAGACTATCGAAAAAATGGAAATCAAGGGAAATGACGCAATTACCGGTCTTCCGCGCCGTCTTGAAGTGGATTCTGTGGAAGTTCGCGAGGCTCTGAAAGATACCATCAATGAAATTGTTGAGGAAATTAAGCGCACGCTCGGTTTGACACCGCCTGAACTTGCTGCGGATATTGTGGAACGCGGCATTGTGATGACGGGTGGCGGTTCAATGCTGAAAGGATTGCCAAAATTGATTTCAAAAGAAACTGGCGTTCCTGTCATTTTGGTGGAAAAGCCGCTGGAATGTGTTGCTGTTGGTGCTGGTCAAGCATTTGAATTGTTCCGCGATATGTCATCAGACCGTTCAATTTACGATAATCTCAACGATTAAAAGTTGAGCGTTTGAGGCATTTTTATGGCTTTTCACAGAAAAAATTGGTTTCTGGTGCATTTGTCCGAATTTATGCTTGTTTTGCTTGTTGTGGGCTCTGGTGTTTTGCTTGCAATGAACTCTGGCGGATTTTTGCTGGATTTCAATCGCATTGGTTTTACCGTGATGTCTACAATGAGCAAATATGTTTATGTGGCAACGGACACCGTAATTGATTCCGTGAATTCGGTAAAAGAACTTTCAACTCTGAAAAAAAAATACGAAGAGCTTTCCGAAAAACTCAAAGATTACGAATATATGCGCCGAAACAACGCCGAAATCCGCGAGGAAAATGAACGCCTTCGCGAACAGCTTGATTTTTCGCGCAGTATTGAGCAAAAAAATATCGTATCGCAAATTATTGCGCGCGATTTGGGCGGCACATACGGTTCTCTGACGATTGACCGCGGTAGCAAAAACGGGGTGCGAAAAAATATGCCTGTTATTGCGATTCAAAACGGCAATGTCGGTATTGTGGGGCGTGTCGTTACGGTGGGATATTCTACGAGTATGGTGATGCCGCTGTATTCCACGCAGTGCAGTATTTCGGCTCGTGTGCAAAACACGCGCGATGTGGGGCTTGCGACGGGAATGGGGTCGGTTGACGGAACGCTTTCGCTTCAGTATATCCGAAACAAAGTTGTAAACGATATTCAGGACGGCGATATTATCGTAACTTCCGGCGAAAACGACAATTATATGCGCGATATTCCGATTGGTACGGTGTCGCATGTGGAAGTTTTGCCGTATGATTCGTCTTTGGCTATTGAAATTGCGCCGATTATTGATTTTTCGCGGCTTGAAACTGTTATCGTTGTTGACCAGTCTGCGCCAAATGTTACAAAGGTTGATGTGCAATGATTCGTTCTTTTTTATCTGCCGTAATAGTTTTACTTTGTTTTTCTCTTTTTGAATCTGCGGTTCTTTCTAATATTTTGGTTTTGCCCGCAGTGCCAGATTTTGTCCTTTTGGTGTTGCTCTATCTTTCTATTCGGAATGGAAAAGGCTTTGGCGAAGCTTCGGGATTCGTTTCTGGCATTTTTTTGGATTTTTTGAGCAGCGCGCCGTTTGGTTTGAACTGCTTGATTCGTGTCATCATCGGATATTGTTCTGGATTGTTTACCAAAACACTCAATTCAACCGGTATTTTTATTCCTGTCTTGATGGGATTTGTGATGACTATTGCAAAATTTTTGCTGTCGTGGTTTATTTCGCTGTTTTATCCTTCCATTGTGATTCCGTACAATCCCTCCACGGTTTCATTTTATTTTGAACTTGCCGCAAACGCGCTTTTTGCGCCTATCGTTTTCAAGTTTTTGGATTTATTCAGCTATATGCTCATTCCTGAGGATAGTCTATGATTTTCGACACCGAAAAGGCGAGAACTTCGCTTAATTCTGCCGAAAAAAACGGAAAAATGCTTGTCCTCGCTCTCATTATTATTACGGTTTTTGTGGTTTATATCTTAAAATTGTTTTCAATGCAGGTGGTGGAGGGCGAAAAATACCGAAGCCAATCGCAAAATATGTCGAGTAAAATCCGAACAATCCCCGCCCAGCGCGGCGAAATTTTTGACCGCAACGCCGATTATCCGCTTGTTGTCAACGTCAATTCGTTCGCTATCGACGTTACTCCCGGACAGATTCCCGCTGACCGCTATGATACAATGACAGCGCGGCTTGCGGGCTTTTTGGGAATGAAAAAAAGTGATATCGACAAAAAAATCCGTCCCGTAAGAAATTCGTTTACGGCGGTTGAAATCAAGGCAAATTTACCGTTTGAAATCATTTCGGATATTGCTGAAAATAGTTTTGATTTGCCGGGGGTTTCGTGGCGTTCAAAACCGAACCGCTATTATATGGAAACTGGCTCTATGTCGCACGTTTTGGGCTATACGGGCGATATTACGAAAGATGAAATCAATATGATGTGGAATCAAGGCTACACGGCGACTTCAGTTATCGGAAAAAGCGGCATTGAAAAGCAATATGATAATCTGTTGCAGGGCGTGGCGGGCAAGGAAAGCTGGGTTGTTGACGCAAAAGGTCGGACGATTTCGGCAAAACCCCAGATTGACCCGCCTCAAAGCGGAAAGAGCCTTGTGCTCACGATTGATACGCGTATTCAAAAACTTGCGGAGACTGCGCTGGGCGAGCGCGTTGGTGCTGTTGTTGTGTTAAAGCCGGCGTCGGGCGAGATTTTAGCAATGGTGTCGTATCCGTATTTTGATGCAAATATTTTTAATACCGATGATTCTGCATCTCAATATCAAAAAATTGCGCGACAAAAAAATCAGCCGTTTTTGAATCGTGCTGTCGATGCTGAATATCCGCCTGCCTCAACGTTCAAGACGATTATGTCTACGGCGATGCTTGCTGAAAAAGCGTTTCCGTCAAATAAAACAATCGAATGTTCTGGACGAATTGTGTACGGCGGGCGTGTTTTTAACTGCCACAAAAAATATCCCGGACACGGCTGGCTTGACCTCAAAAACGCATTGGCGCAATCGTGCGATGTGTATTACTGGATTGTCGGGCGCGATTTTTTGGGTGTGGATACGATTTCAAGTTATGCGCGTGAATTTGGTTTTGGTCAAAGTTTGGAAATCGATTTGCCGTCGCAAAAATCGGGCTTTGTGCCGACAGCGCAGTGGAAAGAGCGCCGCTATCACGAAAAATGGGTTGATGGCGATACGATGAATATGTCTATTGGTCAGGGATACACGCTGGTAACGCCGCTTCACATCGCGGATATGATGGCGATGGTTTGCAACAGCGGGACGATTTATAAACCGCATTTGCTCAAAGAAGTGCGTTCTCCCGGAACAGAAGCGCAGGTGCTAGAAAAAATTGAACCTGAAGTTTTGCACCAGTCCAACGTGGATAGGGCTGTGTGGCGCGAGGTTCAAAATGCGCTTCGATACACCATTACGGACGGTTCTGCGGAATATCCAATGCACAACCGATTTATTCAGATTGCAGGAAAAACGGGTACTGCCGAGGTCAACGGCTACGGAAAAGACCATTGGCATTCGTGGATGGTTGCCTATGCGCCGTTTGACGCTCCTGTTGACCAGCAGATTATTGTGGTAACGCTTGTTGAGGCGGTCAATGATTGGGAATGGTGGGCACCGTATTGCACGAACATCATTTTGCAGGGAATTTTTGCAAATCAGACGTATGATCAAGCGATTACAACGCTTGGTTTCCGTTATCTTATGAAATCTAATGTCCGACGGGAGTAGAAAAAATGCAGACGCGCTCGTTTTCCATTTTTGATGTTTTTTTGATTTTGTGTGTAATTTTTTTAATCACGATTGGAATTTTTTTTATATACTCAGCAGGGGTTAATTCGTCGGGATTGCTCGTTAAAAAAGAGTATATAAAACAGATTGTGTGGGCATCGACGGGAATTTTGGTGATGCTCTTTTTTGCGGTGTTTGATTATCGTTTTTTTTACAATCACGCACGAAAAATTTATGCTATTATGATTGGGCTGTTAATTATCACCCTCGTTTTTGGAAAAAAAGTTAAGGGCGCGCGGAGCTGGCTGGGAATCGGCGGGCTTGGAATCCAATCGGCAGAATTTTGCAAAATACTGTTTATTTTATTTTTTGCGTATTTTCTTGACCGTACTTCCGGATTGCCGCCCAGAAAGCGATTTTTGCAGTCAGTTGGATTTTTGCTTATTCCGATGGGGCTGATTTTGATGCAGCCAGACCTCGGAAGTGCGAGCGTGTATATTCCGATTTTTCTTTCAATGGGATTTATCGCAAATATTTCCCTGCTGTATCTGCTGGTGTTTATGTCTGCTGGTTCACTCACGGTGATTTTTACGGTTTTGCCCATTTGGGAAACGGAGATTTTTCAAGGCACGCTTCCGATTTTGCAGGTTTTGACGAACACAAATCTTCGGCTTTTGATTACGGTTAGCAGTGCCGTGATTATGATTATTGCATTGCTTGCGCGCATTTTTTTCCGCAATCGATATTACACATGGATTTCTACGATTTTTGGCATCATTGTGTTTTCACTGGTGGCTTTTGTTGCGATGGAAAAAGTCCTAAAGCCGTATCAAGTTTCGCGATTGATTGTGTTTATGGATCCGTCTGTGGACCCGCGCGGTGCGGGCTGGAATATTATTCAGTCCAAAATTGCAATCGGTTCTGGGAACCTTTTTGGGCAAGGATTTTTGCGAGGTTCTCAAAGCCATTTGCAATTCTTGCCAGAGCAAAGCACGGACTTCATTTTTAGCATTCTTTCAGAGGAACTGGGGTTTGCAGGGTGCTGCTTGGTTTTTGCGCTGTATTTTCTGATTTTGATGAGGATTTTATATATAATTCGCAGTACTACAAACAATTATGGATATTATATTTCAGCAGGAATCCTTGGAATGTTGTTTTTCCATTTTATTGTAAACGTGGGAATGGTTATGGGAATTATGCCCATTACGGGTATTCCGTTGCTGTTTTTGTCTTATGGTGGCTCGTCTCTTTGGACCGCAATGATTTGCATCGGGCTTTTGATAAGCATAAGCACACGCCGTCTTGATTTCCAAGAATTAATATAATTTTAATAAATCTGTAACGGCTTTTTGTGCACTTATAAAAACAGGAGAATGTATGAATCTTATAAATCCGCTCTCGGCGATTGGCGCTGAGCTTTGTTCTGTGCAAAATCCTTCGCGGTATCTTGGCGGAGAAGTTGGCTCTATTGTAAAGCCGCACGCAGAAAATCCTGATTTGTTCAATTTTGCAATCGCGTTTCCTGATTTGTATGAAATTGCGATGTGCAATCAAGCGGTAAAAATTATTTATAATGGTTTGAATGCGTTTCCGAATGTGCGCTGTGAACGCGTTTTTGCGCCAGATACTGATTTTGAAAATCTGCTCAAGCAAAAGAAAATCCCTCTTTATACGCTCGAAACAGGAATGCCGCTTTCTGATGTTGATGTGATAGGATTTTCAATCGGGTATGAGCTGGGAATTACGAGTGTTTTGGCAATACTTGAGACAGGAGGAGTGCCGCTTCTTTCGCGTGAGCGCGGCGAGGACGACCCGATTGTGTTTGCGGGCGGGTGCGGTGTTACCAATCCTGCTCCGTTCAGCGATTTTTTTGATGCCGTATATATTGGTGAGGCTGAGAACGGGCTTTTCGAGTTGATTTCTGAGCTTGCCAAAATGAAAAAGCAGGGCGCAACTCGCTCTGAAATGCTCTCAGTTTTTGCAAAAAATCCTGCCGTTTGGACGCGCGATATGAGTTTTGAAACCTGCGGGCACAAAATGGCGGTTCGTGCTGTTCAGGCGGATTTCGGGCAAAGAGAAGCTGTGCCGTCGTATTTTCCGCTTGCGAATGTAAAAATGGTGCAGGACCACGGAACTGTGGAAATTATGCGCGGCTGTCCAAATGGCTGCCGATTTTGCCACGCGGGTGTGTATTATCGTCCTCAGCGAATGAAAAAGCCTGCGTTTATTTTTAACGAAGTGGATAATTTGGTGCGGAAAGCGGGTTTTCGGCAAATCAGTTTGATGTCGCTGTCGTCGGCAGATTATAGCGGAATTTCGCAGTTGCTTGATGCGCTGAACAAAAAATACAACGGCGAAAATGTGAGTTTTCAGTTGCCGTCTTTAAAAGTCAACAGTATGTCGCTTCCGCTTTTGGAGAAACTTTCTGAAGTCCGAAAAGGCGGTCTGACTTTTGCGGTGGAAACGCCCGACGAAGCTTGGCAGCTTTCGCTTAATAAGGAAGTGTACGCGCAGCATTTGATTGACATAATTTTGGAAGCAAAAAAACGAGGCTGGAATAAGGCAAAATTTTATTTTATGATTGGGCTTCCGGTAGGAAATAACCTTGCGGGCGCGAAAAATGCGCCGTCGCCGTGGAGCGAGATGGAAATGCCTGAAACATACGTTGCGGGCGCGGACGGCTCGGAGGAAAAAGCAATCGTTGATTTTCTTTTGGAATTGCAGGAGAAAACGAAAATCCAATGCAATGTGAATGTGGGAACGTTTATTCCAAAGCCGCATACGGCGTATCAGTGGATTCGCCAAATTTCGCGTGAAGAATCAAAAGCAAAGATGGATTACATTCGCGCAATGCTTCCGCGTGGAAAATTCAAGGTCGGTACACACAACGAAAATATTGCGTATCTTGAGGGCTTGCTTTCTCGCTTGGACGAGCGGGCGGGCGCATTGATTTTGCAGGCGTACCAAAAAGGTGCGCGGCTGGACGCGTGGGAAGACCATTTGCGCGAAAATATGCCGATTTGGGACAGCGTTTTTGCGAGTGCACCGTGGGACGTGCGCGGAGAAATTTTGCGCGAACGGCGGCTGGACGAGCCTTTGCCATGGGACAATGTGAGTTTGGGACCGGCAAAATCATTTTATCGGCGCGAATGGGAGCGCTCGCTTTCGGCGGTGCTGACCAACCGTTGCGGTGCGCTGTGCGGGGAGCGTTGCGGTGTGTGCTCGGCAACAAAATCGGTGCATTTGCCGCAAATCAGCGATGACGAACTTGAGCGACTGTCGATTCCGCAGAAAATGCCGCAAAAACAGGGCGACAACATTCCGATTTTATGGCGCTGTATTTTTACGTTCACCAAAACGGGCGGCGCTGAATATATTTCGCATTTAATGCAGGTGGAAATTATGCAGCGCGCGTTTTTGTGCGCCGCTTTGCCCGTCGTATACACCATGGGATTCAACCCGATTCCGCGCCTTGAGTTTGCCTCTACGCTGTCGCTCGGCATAAAATCGCTTGATGAAATTGCGTCGTGTGTGCTTTTGGAACAGTGTGACGAAGCGGAATTTGTGCAAAAGATGAATGCTGTTTTGCCTGCGAATTTGCGCGTAAAAGATTGCTGCATTTTCCCCGTAACGAATCAGCGAAAACGAGAATCGCTTGCAACTTCTCTCTGGGGAAATGTGTACGAGTATGATTTTGGCACTCAGTTTGATTTTTTTGCATTTCAAAAATCGGAATTATTCCACAATTTTCAACTCGACACGGGATTTTCTGTGCAAGACGGTGGCGATGCGCAGAAAAAAATCATCACGCTCCCATTCAAATTGGACCGTCCGTTCCGAAACGCAATCGAGGATTTCGGCGGCGATAAAATTTTTAGGCTGTGTTCGATTACCAAAATACGAACGCTTGCAAAACCCGAAATCACAGGCTGGACGCTGGCTGATGAACGGGCTTGGATTTTGCAGCATGCCAGCGAAGAGCGGCGCGCATTTTGCGTATCTGATGAATCTGAAACATCAGCGGATAGTGCTCGCGAAATGAGTTTATCGCCCATTTCGTATTATGAGCTTTACCACAAAATTGCCGCAGTGAACGCCGCGCTTATTGAAGAACGAAATGAAATGAAAAAAGCGCGAAAAGCATTTTTTAGAGCACAAGGAGAAAATCAATCGTAGAACAAATTGTTGCGAATCGATTCGATTTTTTTATGATGAGTATGGATATAATATTAAAAATGGATTCAATAATAAAAAATGATAACACCATTGCATTGATTGCAATAACGTTTTTGTGGGCGGCTTTTTCGATTTATGCGGAGCAAAAATGGAAATGGGCGGCAAAAATAACGGGGACTGTCATTTGTATGCTGGGCGCAATGGTGTTTTCAAATGCTAACGTAATCCCGTCTGATGCGCTGTGGTTCAATGAAACAATTTGGGATTTCGTGATTCCGCTCTCAATTCCGCTTTTGCTTTTTCAGTGCAACATAAAAAAAATTTGGAAAGAATCCGGGCGGCTTTTGACGTTATTTCTCATCGGTTCTTTTGGAACGGCTGTTTCGGCGGTTCTTGCGTATTGGCTTTTGAGCGAAAAAATCCCGCATCTTGAAAAAATAGCGGCAATGATGACCGGCTCGTACATCGGAGGAAGCGTCAATTTTGCCTCGCTTTCATCGTTTTTTCAGACCCCGAGCGAAATTTCGGCGGCAGCAACGGTGGCTGATAATTTTTTGATGGCGGTGTATTTTTTTGTGTTAATCGCGATTTCTTCATCAAAATTTTTTCAAGCTCATTTTAAGCACCCGCATATTTTGAAAGCAGCGCGCATAAAGCCTTCTTTGCAGACACAATCTGCGGCGTATTGGAGTGCAAAAAAAATATCGCTCAAAGATATTGCGTTTGACTTTGCTTTTTCGGCGGCGATTGTATGGATTTCAACGGAAGGCGCAACCGTGCTTGCTCAAATAATTCCGCGCACAAATGTT
This sequence comes from uncultured Treponema sp., assembly GCA_937893155.1. Taxonomy (GTDB): domain Bacteria; phylum Spirochaetota; class Spirochaetia; order Treponematales; family Treponemataceae; genus Treponema_D. The sequence continues at coordinate 13,698 of CALBGU010000110.1, forward strand.
GCGATGGACATTTTGAACTCGCTTTTTTCAAACCGCTATCTTTTAATGACGACCATTACGACGCTTCTGGCGACTTTTTTGCCGCAAAAGTGGAAGCCCAACGCGGGCACGCAAGAATTGGGCACCTATATGATTTATCTGTTTTTTTTCGCGGTCGGCGTGCCTGCCACGTTGAGCGATATTATTCGTCAAGCGCCGTTTTTGTTCCTTTTTTGCGCGATAATCGTTTTTTCAAATATGATTTTTTGTTTTATTGGCGGCAAAGTGCTCGATTTTACGCTGGAAGATATTATTCTTGCCTCGAATGCAAACATCGGCGGTCCGACTACAGCGGCAGCGATGGCGATTTCAAAGGGCTGGACGGATTTGACTGGTGCTGTGCTTTTGGTGGGCACGCTTGGATACGCAATCGGAACATATTTTGGAATTTTTGTGGGAAAAATCCTTGGCGCGTAATGTGTGAGAGCCATATACAAGAGGCGAAAAATGAAAAGTCGATTTCAATCAATAAATGAATTGGAGCAATTTCTTGACCACTATTTGAATTTTGAAAAACACCCTCAAAAAAATATTTTTTGGCTTGATACGGTTCGGTTTTTTTGCGAAAAATTAGGAAATCCCCAAAAAAGTGCAAAATGTGTTCACGTTGCAGGCTCAAAGGGCAAAGGGTCGGTTTCTGTTTTTTCTGCGTCGATTTTGAATGCGGCGGGCTTTAAGACCGGCTTGTATACGTCTCCACATTTGTTGGATTTTGCCGAGCGTGTAAGAAGTGCAGAGGATTTTTTGAGCGATGCGGTGTACAAAGCTGCGTCTGATGAACTGATTGCGACCGTCCGAAAGGTGAGCGATTCTGAATTGCCGGGCGGGCGGGCTATAACGTGGTTTGAGTTGGTAACGCTGTTTGCTTTTTTGTGCTTTCGGCAATTCGGTGCGGATTGGAGCGTGTTTGAAGTGGGCTTGGGCGGCAGATTAGACGCAACGAACGTGATTTTGCCGGAAGTGTGCTGCATAACGCCGCTTGAATTGGAGCACACCGAATTTTTGGGCGACACGCTTGAAAAGATTGCAACAGAAAAATGCGGAATCATAAAAAAAGGGATTCCGGTGGTTACTTCGGCTCAAAAAACAGAAGCTCTGTCCGTCATAAAAAAAGTTGCCGCCGAGAGAGAATCGCATCTTCTTGTTTTACCAGAAATTGCGGAAATCAAAAGCAAAATTACGAAAAATGATTTTGGAGAATTTACGCAAAAAACAACCATTTTGTCTCCGATTTTTTTTAAACCGATACATGCGGATTTGAAACTTTTGGGCAAAGAACAAGCAGAAAATGCTGCGCTTGCCGCGATTGCTATAAAAACAGCATATCCGAACATAAGTGACGAGCAGCTTGAGAAAGGGCTTTCTGCGGCTTTTTTGCCTGCGCGTTTTGAAATTGTGCCATCAGTTCCAAAGTTCCCCGAAATTCCGTTTTTGGTTATTGATGGAGCGCACACGGTAAATAGCACAAAATGTCTGCTTGAAACGCTTTTTTCGCTACAAACAGAAAAAAAGCCTGATTTGCTTTTTGCCTGTGCGGCGGACAAAGATGTGGAAGACATTGCGGAACTGCTTGCGCCTGAATTCGATAAAATTACATTGACGATTCCGGGCGATGTAAAAAAAGCCGATTTTGAGCGCACGAAAAATGCTTTTTTGCGCGTGCATGCCGATTTTTTATGCGGCGAACAGTTTTCTGAAATGATTACCGCTTCGCTTTTGAGCGCAAATGAGCGAAAAGTTCCTCTGGTGGTTTGCGGTTCGTTTTATCTTGCTGCTGAAGTGAAAAAAATCCTTTTATAATATCTTTGTGTGATATGACATAAATTTAAGTTGCAAAATGAAAAATACTGATTTATAATTAAAAAAGATTTCAGAACATTTTTTCGGGGGACAAATTATGGAAGAAAAAGAAGAACCCAGAGTTCTAGCAATTATTCTTGGTGGCGGCAAAGGTACTCGTTTGTATCCGCTCACAAAGGAACGCTCAAAGCCTGCTGTTCCTTTTGGCGGAAAATATCGTATTGTAGATATTCCTATTTCTAACTGTATCAACTCAGGCTATCGCAAGATTTATCTTTTGACACAGTTTAATTCAGCTTCTCTTCATCTTCACATTGCAAATTCTTACAACTTCGACCGTTTCAGCAAGGGCTTTGTAGAGATTCTTGCAGCAGAACAGACTTTGGAACATTCTGGTTGGTACGAAGGAACTGCGGACGCGGTAAGAAAGAATATGTCTCATTTCCGCCGCCAGAATCCTACCCATTATATCATTCTTTCAGGCGACCAGCTCTATCGTATGGACTTGAGAAAGTTTATGGACGAGCATATCGCTTCTGGTGCAGATATTACGATTGCAACAACAGCGGTAAATCGCCGCGACGCTTCAGGCTTCGGCATTATGAAGATTGACGGCGAAAAAAAGATTACAGAGTTTATGGAAAAACCTGCCAAAGATATGAATATCGATGACTGGAAGATTCCTGAAAACGCTCGCGGAAATTTACCTGAAGAAAAAGAATATCTCGCTTCTATGGGTATCTACATTTTCAATGCAGACGCTATGGAAGAGGCGATGAACAATGATTTCAATGATTTCGGAAAAGAAATAATCCCTGAATCAATCAAGACTCGCAAAGTCAATTCATACATCTTCAACGGCTATTGGGAAGACATTGGAACTATCAAGAGCTTCTACGATGCAACTCTTGACTGTGCAAGTATGACACCGCAGTTTGACCTTTACAATGAAGCACAGCCTGTGTACACTCACATGAGAAACTTGCCTCCGTCAAAGATTAACAAAGCGGTCATGGAAAATACGCTTGCTGCAGAAGGTTGTATTATCACAGACTCAACATTGACAAAGTGCGTTATTGGTGTGCGCTCTATGATTGAAAAGGGCTGCAAGTTCGATGGCGTTATTATGATGGGTGCTGATTCTTATGAATCAACAAGGCAGAAGGAAGAAAACGTAAAGAAAGGTATTCCAAATATCGGCGTTGGCGAAAACTGCGTTATCAAGCGCACCATCATCGACAAAGAGGCTCGCATTGGCAAGAACTGCTCTATCAATGCAACAGGCAAGAAGTACGAAGACGGCGACCACGGTCTTTTCTATAGTGCAGATGGCATCATCGTTATCAGAAAGAGTGTTGTAATTCCTGACGGTACTGTGATTTAAAACTATGGATTCGATGTTCGATAGACTCGGAGACCTGCTGAGCGGAACTTTGGAAGGAAATCCGATTTTTGAAGAAAATGATTTTTTGCAGCGAGAGTCTGTTGAGTATCAAGCCAAAAAAGAAACTGAGTTTGAGAAAATTGATTCTGATAAAAAAATTTCTCAAACTCAGCGCATAAAAGAAACAGCTCAAAATGTGCAAGTAAACGAATTTTTTGTTCCGTATCATCTAAAATCTGAATTTTCTTTGCTTGGCATAACAACGTTGAAAACGACGGAATCCGAAATTAAGACCGCATTTAAAGAAAAAATAAAATTTTTTCACCCAGACAAGCAAAAAAATATTCCCGTTTTGCAAAAAATTGCGACTGACCGAACTGCACAAATTGTTGAGGCATACAAAAAAATCCAAGACTGGCTTTCTAGCCGCGAGGTGCTTTAACAGGGTCTATTGGCTTATTATTTAAGAATACCATAAGAATTATCTGAGGTTTCTGTGTGATTGCGTCTGTGCCAACCGTGCCGAGTGAATCGCCAAAAGTAACATAATCGCCTTTTTTTACATTCACACTGCTCAATCCCGTGTATGCGTAAATGTGCCCCGTTTTTGCCAAAATGAATACAACTTGCCCAAATCCGCGATAAACGCCACAGTATGCCACAGAACCTGCTCGAATGGAGGTTACCGTTTCATTTGCTTTTGCATTCAGTTGTACGCCAGAAACCTTTCCTGTCGTGTAGGTGATTTCGTTTGTTTTTACGGGCCATGCAAGCGAATTGTCGGTTTTTACCGTTTTGCCATAATTTCGCGGGTCAACGGAACTCAAATCGGGGAGCGGGTCAGGGTCGGAATCTGGAGGTGTTACCGGAACTTTGAGTTTTTGCCCTGTTTTTAGCACACTGTTTTTGTTCAAGCCATTCATTGCAAGCAACTGGTCAACAGTCATCGCGTTTTTTTTGGCAATTCCATAAAACGTGTCGCCCTGCTGCACGGTATAGATTTCATTTTCCGATTTTTTTTCGTATTTTGTTGTGGCAGAAGGAATTATCAGTTTTTGACCTGCTTTTAAAATGCTTGATGAGTTCATTCCGTTTGCTTTTTGCAACTCGGTAACCGTTATGCCGTAAGCGCGGCTGATTGAATAAAAAGTTTCTCCACTTTCAACAACGTGCGTCGTTTCGGCGAACAAAGAGAGGGAAGTGCAAAAATAAAATGCAAAAATGCAGCTTACAAATTTGTTCATCAGTTGCTCCGTCCTTCTTTTTGGTCAGCTTCCATTCTGATTCTCCAAATTTCAGCCTTCTTTTTCATTTCTTCCGAATTCACTTTGTCGCCCATAAGCGTGTAAATTCGCTTTAATGCGAGCGTATACTGAATTGCTTTTCGCATATCGTCCACGCGGCGCGATGAAAGTTCGTATTTATTTCTGAATTGTTCGGAACTGTCGTCAAAAATATCTCGCAAAAGACGCAC
>CALBGU010000111.1 GCA_937893155.1 uncultured Treponema sp.
TGGATTTCGTAAATATTTATTTTCAATACGCTTTTAAGAATTGACCTTCGTAAACATTTATTTTCCTTGCGCGAAACGGTTTTGGATTTCGTAAATATTTATTTTCAATACGCTTTTAAGAATTGACCTTCGTAAACGTTTATTTTCCTTGCGCGAAACGGTTTTGGATTTCGTAAACATTTTTTTTCAATACGCCTTTAAGAATTGGCGTTCAAAAACATTTTTTTTGCTTGCGGAAATAGATTTCCGTGTCAAGCACGAGAATGGCAGAAGAGAGATAACAAGGGGCTTAAGCTCCTTGCTGCAGCAGACATCGGAAAAAAAAATTCCCGTGTCAAACACGGGAATAACAAAAGAGAAACGCGCGATTAGAACGGCTTCCACGAAATACCGAGCGACATAAACGGCACGCGCTTGTTCAGCGTTACGTCATATCCGCTCATATCGTAGTCTTTTTCGCGGTAATACGAATACATAAAGCCCGCCTCAAGCCAGAAATTTTTTACCATTTCGATTTCCGCGCCCGTGCCGACCGACATACAGTCCAGCGCAGGATTGACGATGTTGTTTGCGCTTGAGGTGCTACCCGTGCGGTTAAAAAGTCCGCCCAAACTCACCGCAATCGCGTCGGTGAGCTGATATTCTGCGCCCAACGCGATTTCCCAGCTGTTGTTGTAGTCCGAACTCACGCCGTTGCCGCTACGCTTTGCGTCTTTATCAAAATACAGATTGAAACTCGCGCTCGTGTACAGGTTGTCCAACGCTTGATAGCCCGCGCCCAAGTTCAAAACGGCAGGCAAATCGTTAGAATATTTGTCGCCCTTTTCGTAGCCCAAAAGACTTGCAAGTTCGCCGTCCACGCGCGTGTATTCGTAGCTCAACGACGCTTTTGTTTGATACTGCGCCGACAAATCCACGCCGTCAATCGGTTTTCCGTGCACGCCGACCACGAACGCATAGCCCCACGCGCGCGAACGATAGCCCAAATCCGAGCCGCCGTTGACGCTCTCAAATGCCGCATTGCTCGAAGACAGCGTGATGTCCTGCTGACCCTGCAAAATGCGCACACACGCGCCCACGCCGATTTTCTCGTTGATGTCGAAACCAATGCCGAGCTGTTCGCCGAACACCGCAGAATACACGCTCAATTCGTGGTCAGTCATCGCGCTCTGCAATGCAGTTGCAATCGTGCTGTATTTTTCTGCGCTTGCGGCAAATTTTGCCTTTTTTGTTTCGTCCGTTTCAGTTTGATAGTTTGCTAACGCCGTTTTAGCCTTTGTTCCCGCCGTCAACGCTCCTTTCGCAAAAAGCCCGTACGTCATCGCGCTGCCGTCGTTGTATTCGAGTTTGCCGCCGCCGCCGTACACCGCAAATGAGCCGAAAAACGCCAGTTTGCCGCTTTTGTAGACTGCTTCAAAGTTCGGAAACGCATACACGAGGGATTTATCAACGTATTCTTCGCCGTTCAATTCGTTTGAATATCGCTTAAAAATGAGCTGGTCGCCCAGATTCAAATACAACCCGTCGTTCAAAAACGCCGTGCCTGCAATATTGTATAATGCCGCCTCTGCGCGTTTGTTTTCGGTATTTCGGCTCGGATTTCGCAAGTATCCCGTGCTCTGATTTGATTTTGTGTCTACGCCGCCTGCAAATGCGAGTGCGCCGAGCGCAAAAAACGCGCTGATTGCCGCTCTTTTCTTCATACAAATGTCTCCTGTCTGTTTTTTTTCAGTGTTTCACACTGTATCTTATATCGCTCTTTTTAGCAATATGACGAATTTCAAAATTTTGTCATTCTTTTCTGTTTCCGCAGCACCAATCCTAAAAAAACGCTAGTTGCTTTTTTGAGTTTATTTTTATATTATAAAGAGAAAATCAACACACAGCAGAGGACTTTATGAACGAGTTAAAAGACGAAATCAAAGACGTAATTATCTCATCATTGCAGCTTGAAGATGTAAAAAAAGAAGATATTGTGGACAGCGCACCGCTTTTCGGGGAAGGTTTGGGATTGGATTCTATCGACGCGCTCGAATTGGGTGTGGCGCTCAAAAAGAAGTTCGGGATAAAATTTTCTTCGGAAAATGAATCAAACCGCAGTCATTTCGCTTCGGTTGACGCACTCGCAGAATACATCAGTGCAGAACGCGCAAAAGCATAAGGAGCGGTGAAAAATGACGAAAGATGATATTTTCAATAAAATAAAGACCATTTTGTCTGAGGAATTTGAAGTGCCGGCGGAAGACATCACGCCAGACGCACTGCTGAACGAACAACTCGAGCTTGATTCTATCGACGCGATTGATTTGGTGGTAAAACTCAAGAATTTTATCCCCACCAAAATCGACCCGGAAATCTTTAGTTCTGTCCGCACCATTCAGGACGTTGTGGATAAGCTCTATCCCTATGCACAAAACATCGAAAACAGCTAACAATGCTGTTTAATGCCGAGGGCGAGTCAAAAGCCTTCGGCGGCACGGTGGTATTATCGGGTTTTGCCCCGATAATCTTTTTTTGTCATTTTGTTTTACCATGCAAAGAGTTGACTGCGGGGAGAAAAATGAAAAAATTTTTGCAGATATTGTTTTATTGTCTTGCCGCGTTGTATCCCATTTTGCTTTTTTCGTTTCTGGTGATTTTTCACCTGCCAGTTCGCTTGCTTTCGATTTGTGTAATCGTGTTGGCGGCTGTTTTTTTTATGGGCGCAACGGGCAAATCAAAATCGGGAACCGCACGCGAAAAATTCGACAAACGACCGCTTATCACGTCGGTGTTGTTTTTTTTGGCGGGCGTTTTGTGTTTTATCACAAACAAAACGGTGTTCTTAAAGCTCTACTCGGTTGTGGTGAGCGCCAGTTTTTTGTTTGTGTTTGGCTCATCGCTGTTTTTTCCGCCGCCGATTGTCTTTCGCTTTGCAACGCTCAAAGACAAATCAATTTTGACTTCGCCCGTCAGAAGCCTTGTGGAGCAATATTGCCGCACGGTTACAAAAGTGTGGTGCGCGTTTTTTATCGCAAACGGCACGATTTCTGCGCTGACGGCGATGAGCGCAAATGATACGCTGTGGTCGGTGTATAACGGCGGCGTGTCATATGTGTTAATGGGTCTATTATTTTCAATCGAATACATCATCAGAAGGAAGGTGAACGCAAAAATGCCGAAAGTAAGCTACATAACAGATTTTACGGCGGATAGTCGAAGCGATGATTTCGTTTTGTGCTATGAGGGGAAATGGTCAGACGGGACATACAAAACATGGCGCGATTTTCTGACAGCGACAGCGAAAATGCGGCATTTTATTGCCACACACGACGCAGACGAATGGATTTTGCACTGCGAGGATTATTGGTATTTTCTCGTTGCGTTTGTTTCGCTGTTGCAGTGCAAAAAAGCCGCGCTGTTGACGCAGAATATCTCAAGCGCATTTTTGGGCGAGATTAAAACGGACGGCAGGCTTTTTTTGACCGACCAGACCGCCTCTAATTCTTCCGACGACAGCATTTCAATCGCTGACATCATTGAGGGCGATTATGTGCCAAGCGAAGCGGAAATCCGCGATACGCCCGCAATCGACAGCGACGCAACACGGATTGTGATGTACACGTCGGGCAGTACGGGAAAGCCGAAAGCGGTACGGCAGCGAATGACCGAATTCCAAAAGGACAACGCATTTATTTTGCAGAAATGGGGCGCGGAGTTTTTCAGCCGCAAACTCGTTACGACGGTGAGCCAGCATCACATCTACGGCTTTTTGTTCGGGATTTCCCTGCCGTTTGCCGCGGGCGTGCCGTTCCGCCGAACGCGCATTGAGTTCCCCGAGGAATTTGAAACGCTCAGCGATGAGTCTTATATGATTATCGCAGTTCCTGCGTTCCTCAAGCGCACGGTGGACATCGTGGATAATCTGTCGCTGAAAAATCCGTGGATTTTCACGAGCGGCGGCGTGCTTTTGCCCGAAGTTGCCAAGCGCACGAACGAGGTTTTCGGATTTTGGCCCGTGGAAGTGTACGGCAGCACCGAAACAAGCGGCATTGCGTATCGTCAAAGCAAAAACGGCTTGGAATGGACCGCATTCGACAACGCGAAAGTTTGGCGCGGAGATGACGGCTGTTTGCGCATTATTTCGCCGTACATCAAAGACCCCGCGGGTTTTGCAACCGCGGATTTGGTGGAGATTTTGGACGACGGGCGTTTTTTGCTCAAGGGACGCGCGGATTCTATCGTGAAAATCGAGGAAAAGCGCATTTCGATGACTGAAGTGGAAAACCGTCTCTTGCAAACAGGGCTGGTTTCTGATGTGAAAGTCATCGCGCTAGAAGACAGGCGACAGTATTTGGCGGCGGCTCTGGTGCTCAACGAAGCGGGAAAAGCGCACTTTGCAGGCAAGAAAAAGTTTTTGGTCAATCAGTATTTTCACGATTTTTTGATGCAGTTTTTCGAGAATGTCGTTATTCCAAAACGCTGGCGATATCTGGACGCATTGCCGACCGACACGCAGGGGAAAAAACACAAAGAGGACATCAAGGCGCTGTTTGAAACCACAGACGAAGAAAAAAACAGCGCAAAACAGGGAGAAAACGAATGATACACGGTATTTCACAAGCGAATATCATACAAAGAGACGAAAACAGTGTTGTTTTTGATTCATTCATCAGCGCGGATTGCGATTATTTTGACGGGCATTTCCCGAGTTTCAAATTGCTTCCGGCGGTGGCAGAGTTTACGTTAGCGGCAGAGGCAGCGCAGCAGTATTTTGCCGTGCCTACGTTCGTTTCTGCCATAAAGCGAATGAAGTTTTCTGCACCGCTTTTGCCAAACATAACGGCGCGGTTTTCGCTCAAGCGCATCGGCGAAAAAATCTCGTTCACCATTGCAGACAGCGCGGACGAAAAAAAGGTTTTCTCGTCGGGAACATTTTTTGTCGGGGAGAAAAACTAACATCGTATGTTCCGCAAAATTCTGTATTGTTTACGCGTTTTTGTAAAACTCTTTTTTCTTGCTTTTTTTGCCGTGGGAACGCTGATTATGTCGTTTATCGTCTTCCCGATTACACGGCTGTTTATCCGCGACAGACTGCGATTCCAGAAAACGTGCCGCAGAATGCTCGGTGCAACGCTGCGCTTTTTTGTGCGATTGATTACCGTGTTTCAGATGATAAAAATCCGCGTGTCAGACCCAGACCGCGAAACATTGCGCAATCTGCACGGCGCGATTGTCGTTTCAAATCACCCGTCATTTTTTGATTCTGCGCTGTTGATTTCGCTTCAGGACTGCACGGATTTTATCGTGAAAAGCGCGCTCAAATCCCGCAACGTGATGAGTTTGCTTATCCGAACGCTCTATATTCCCAACTCGATGAAATACGAGGAAATTATGGCGCGGTGCAAGGAAAATCTGGCTTCTGGCGGCACGCTGACGCTGTTTCCCGAGGGCACACGGAGCATAAACGGGGTGCAAAATCGATTCAAAAAAGGTGCGGCGCGCATTTCTCTCGCAACAGGCTGCCCGATTGTGCCTGTGTACATCGGCGGCAACAGCAAGCGCGGGCTGGGCAAAGGCGATAAATTTTACCAAGTGAACGAAAACGGCGCGTATCGCTACGAGTTCATCGTGAAAGATGCGGTGTATCCAGAGGAATTTGCAGGCTTGAGCGAGCCGATTGCGGCAAAACGATTCACGGCGAAATTGCAGGAGATTTTGTCGGACGAAAACAACAGGGGCGCACAATATGAGTGATATTCAAAAAGCGATTTTGATTCCCGTGTACAATCACGGAAAGGCGTGTTTCGGCGTGGTCGAGTCGATTGCGCTGTATTGCAGGGAACACGCGGCGAAAATCATTTTGGTGGACGACGGCAATGCGGAAGAAACAAAGCGCTGTCTTCAAGAAATCGCAGAGCAATACCGCGACATCGTGCAGCTTTTGTCTTTGCCCAAAAACGCAGGCAAGGGCGAAGCGTTCCGCTCTGGGATGCTCAAGGCGCGAGAGCTGGGCTTTACGCACGTTTTGCAGCTCGACGCGGACGGTCAGCACGACGCACACCGCGTGCCGTTTTTCTTTGAGCGCGCCGAACAGAATCCTGCGGCAATGATTTGCGGCTATCCCGAGTACGACGAGAGCGCGCCGACTCACCGCAAGGGCGCACACCGATTCGCAAATTGGTGGTGCTCGGTGGTAACGTGGCGGCGCGGCATTGTGGATTCTCTCTGCGGGTTTCGCGTTTACCCCGTCGAAAGCGTCTGCGATTTTTACCGAAAGCACCGCACCGATTCGCGTATGGGCTTCGACATCGAAATCCTGCTTCGGCTTATCTGGCGCGGCGTTCCGTTCGAGTTCCACGGTGTTCGCGTTACCTACCCCGCCGACGGGATTTCCAATTTCCGCGCTTTCCGCGACAATGTGCGCATTTCGTGGGTGTTCACCAAATTGTTTTTGGGTATGGTCGTGAGGATTCCCGTGTTTGTTTTTCAGAAAATCCGCGCGGCAAAACAGAGGCAATCGGAGCAATCGGAGCAAAAAAATGGCTGAAACGCAGAATTGGTATGAGGTTAAGCAAAACAACCGTGTCGGCTATGCGCTTATGCTGTTCGTTTTGCGCTGTTTTCCTGCACTCTTTATGCGCGTTTTGGCGTTTCCTGTCGGCTTTTTTTACTGGCTGTTTGCAAAGAATGCGCGGCGGGTGTCGGCGGATTATTTTGCTCGGCTTTCGGCGTTTGAGGGCAAGGCGCGGCGTTTTTCTTCGCTCAAGCACATTATTTCTTTTGCGCTTAATCTGGTGGAAGATGTGCAGGCGTGGGCGGGCAAAGTGAAGTTCCAGAATGTGCATTGGCAGAATGATGATGTGGGCGATTTGGTCAAGCACATCGACGCGGGGCACGGCGCGGTGATTATTATTTCGCATCTCGGGAACGCGCAGATGCTCAAGGCGCTTGCGAGTGCGGGGGAAAGCGGTACGCAGCGCAAGATGCGTATTACGACGATTAGCGACGCGAATATTTCGGCGGGGTTTAATGCGCTTCTTTTGCGTATCAATAAGGATTCTGCATTCCATATTGTGAGTGCGGACGATATTGGTCTCGAGACGATTTTTCTTTTGCAATCGCGGCTTGAGGCGGGCGAAGTGGTTGTTATTGCCGGCGACCGTGTGAGTGCGCATACGAAGCGGAATGTGTCTGTGCAATTTTTGGGCAAGAGCGCTCCTCTGCCGTACGGGGTGTTTTTGCTTGTGGCGCTGTTGCGTTATCCTACGTATTTTGTGAACGGGCTTCGAATGCGCGATTTTTCGCTGACGAGTCGGTATAATATGTATGTGCGTAAAAATACGGTGGATTTTGACTGCCCGCGTAAGGAGCGAGAGGCGCGTATTTTGCTTGCCGCAGAGCAGTATGCAGAAAATCTGGAGCAACTTTGTGTGCGTTATCCTTATCAATGGTATAATTTTTTTGATTTCTGGCAGCCGCAGGCTGTTTCTCGAGCAGAGCCGCGTTCTCAAGAGCAGGCTGTTTCTCAAGCAGAAACGCATTCGTAAGGCAGGCGGTGTATTGAGAAGCAGTCATTGGCTGTCGCGCTTGACGCGATAATCTTTTTCATACTATAAAAGGGTAAGGATTTCTGTGTCAAAGCACTCGGAATGACACAAAGACGGAGGGAAAGAATGTTTATTGTTCAAGGCATTGTAAAGGGTGATACGGTAATGATTCAGGACGAAAAACTAAAGGTTTTTGACGGTCAGAAAATCACTCTGAATGTGACAGTTGACGAGCAGAAAAAAAATGCTGCGGCACGTTTCTTTGAAGTCGCAAACCGTATGCACGGCAATTCAGCAGGACAAAAATGGACAAGAGAGGAGCTGTATGACCGATAAGATTTTTATTGATTCAAATATTCTTATCTACAGCATTGATGACGGCGAGCCTTTGAAGCAGGAAATTGCGGACAGCATTATTGAGCGGCTTTCTGAAAACGGCGGCATTATATCAACGCAGGTTTTGCAGGAGTTTTTTAATGTTGCTACAAAGAAATTAAAATTGCCAAAGGCATTTGTAAAAGAAGTTATCGAACGTCTTGCAGATTGTTTTATTGTTCATCAAAATTCTGTTCAAGATATTCTTCACGCAATAGAAATCAGCATAAAAACACAATTTTCATTTTGGGACTCACTTATCATTGCGGCGGCAATCAGTGAAAATTGTATAGAATTGTATTCAGAAGATTTGAATGACGGTCAAATTGTGGAAAATGTTCTCATAAGGAATCCTCTTTAGGCAGGGAGAAAGAATGATGAAAGCGAAGATAACAGAAGAGACGGTGTTTACGGTGGATTTTTTCGATGTGGATTCTATGCGCGTTGTGTATCACGGGAACTACATCAATTATATGGAGCGCGGACGGTGCGCTCTGCTCAACAAAATCGGCTTTGGCTACACCGAGATGGAAAGCGAGGGCTATGCTTTCCCCGTCGTTGACATAAAGGTGAAGTATCTGCACCCCCTGCGCTTCGGCGAGCGTGTGCGCGTGATTTCGGGGCTGACGGAATACGAGAATTGTATTAAAATCGCCTACGAGATACGAAACGACGCAACGGGCGAATTGTGCACGAAAGCAGAAAGCACGCAAATGGCAGTCGAAATCGCAAGCGGAGAAACGAAGTTCGTCTGTCCACGCATTTTTATTGAGCGCGTAGAAGCATTGGCATAATAGACCTGTTCGCCAAACTATGAAATTTTGCTGCAGCAAGGGGCTTAAGCCCATTGTCAAAGCCATATTATCGAACAAGTATAACACAAGGGCGTATGCTTCTTGTTATTTTATATTTTGAGGAGTTTATCTATGATTCCCTTTACTTTGAGAGAAAATCTCTTAACGGCAGACCCTGACGACTGTATGGCGCAGGTGGTGAGCGAAAAGGCGCAAATCTTTACGCAAGAGAAAATCGACGCGGAGATTATCAAGCGCGGCGGTGTAACCGAGGCGGCTTTAGCGGCGGTGCGTCAGGCAGAAAAAGCGGTGTATGCCGACATTATCGCGGACGGCGGCGTGATTTCGACCGACCTTTTCAGCACGAGTTTTTCGATTTCTGGTGTGTTTGCCAATCAAGCCGACACGTTCGACCCAAAGCGCCACGCGGTGAATCTGAATGTGAATGCGGGTGTATTGCTCAAGGAAGCCGCAAAGAAAGCCAAGCCGTTCAAAAAGGAAGGCGGCTCGACCGACCCGTATATTACGCGCGTTTCCGATTCGTTTTCGGGCGATACGCAGAGTGTCAAGGCGGGAAGCATTATGGAGCTTTTGGGTGCTAGGCTCAAGTTCGACAAGGCGGACAGCGAGCAGGGCGTTTTTGTAAAGGCAAGCAACGGCAAGGAATATCGCTGTGCCAATGTGGTGGAAACCAAGCCCGCCCGCGCTGTTGTGCAGTTCCCCGCCGATGTGCCCGCAGGCGAGTTCACCGTTGAGGTGAGAACGAAGGTGAACGCAAATAAAACGCAAAGCAAATCGATGAAAGTCGGCGAATACAACAAAACGTTGACAGCGGTACAAGCATAGTTGTGCGATATGGCACAAGCATAGATGTACGGTGTGGTACATGTATAGATGTACCATATCGTACATGCGTAATGGTACGGTATGGTACACGCTGAATCTTTTAGCAGGGGGCTTACCTGTAGCAAGGGGCTTAAGCCCCTTGTCAAAACTGTATTATCGAACAGGTCTATTATGCTGGCACAGTATGGGCGGAACGGAGAAAATGATGAAATACACAGGGCTTATTGAAGGGTCGGTAAAAATTGCAGTTCGCGATGATTTTTTCGGCGATTACAAATACACGCAGTTGGGCAGAATCGATTTTGTGATAGCCGAGCGAAGCACAGAGCGCGGGCAGTTTTCGCTGTTTGATGAACAAGCATTGCTCCGTTCGATTTTGTGGGCAGAGGCAAAACAAGGCACAACGCACGATATATATGAATCGTTTGTGCAGTTGATTTTGACAATCGGCAAAGAGCGCACGTTTGAAAAATATTTGCCGCCCAAATTTATCGGAGCGTTCGACTCGGAGAAAATCGCGTTCATCGAGTATCACGACATTCA
>CALBGU010000112.1 GCA_937893155.1 uncultured Treponema sp.
AATATTCTTTCCGTTATCGACGATAAAAATGCGGCGGATATTGAAAGCACCTGGCGATACTTTAAAAAGCACGGCTTTCGCTATTTGCAGTTTATTCCCTATGTGGATGAAAGAAACGGCGTTACATTATCGGTAAAAGCCTATGAAGCGTTTTTGAAAAAATCCTTTGATTTATGGTATCGGGAGCTTATAAACGATAACTATATTTCCGTCCGCCATATTGATAATTATATCGGCATTTTAATGGGAAGACCGCCCGAAAGCTGTGCAATGTGCGGCATATGCGGCAGCTATTTTGTCGTGGAGACTGACGGCAGCCTTTATCCCTGTGATTTTTACTGTAGAGAGAATTATCGGCTCGGCAGAAATTTTGACGACAAAAATCTTGAAACGCATTACGATTCATTTTTCGCTAACACAATAATCATTGGCAATGCGTTTTTCAAAAACCGCCGCGTTCAACTAGATTTTGAGCGAATGGAATTTTCAATGGATTAGGCGGAAATTCAACTATAATGCTGTGTTAATAAAAAAATGATATGCAGTAAGATAGGAATCATAAAAACGGCGCGACTTCTATAAAAAATCGCACCGTAAAAAGTATCGTTTGCACGATGAACCAACGGAGCAGACGATACCATATATCACTAAAATCTACAAGACTTTTTTATAGAAAAATGCTTGAAGTAAGGATTTTACAATGGCACGTTTGAAAGAAAATGTGCTTGCTTCTGGTTTTGTCGCAATGACAGAAGATGAATTGTATGAGGTCAACGGAGGTCGTATGATTCGTGATGACCCTCGAGAACGCCCTGAGGAACTTCACAAGGATTATGACAGAACTCAGAAAGAAACTGTAGAGCGGCATACAACTACTTCTTCTACTAAAGGACGTGTAGATTTTAGTTGGCGAGAAGGTCGAGTTTCTGTTGATTTTGAGCACACAAAAAAAGAAACTACAGAGCGGGAGAAAAGAGGGCGTGATAGATAAGTTCTGACTTACAAAACTGCGTATATATTTTATATGCGCAGTTGGAGAAAGCAAATGAAAACGGTATTTTTAGTAGCGATATATTGCATATTATTGGTGAGTTGCAAAAAAGAAAAAGCAATTCCATTTGTACTTGAAAGCGGAATGCCGTGCATAACACTTACTTTCTCAAATAGTGAGAGCAATAAGTGTGAGTTGTGCTTTGGAATTGATACGGGGTGCTATTCTGCTCGTTTTTACTACGGAGATATTGTAAAAATGTATCCTAATTTTTCAGATACTGATGTAGATTTCTGGACTTCGAGAGGAGCTGATATAAAAATAGCGGACGATAAGACTATAAGTGCAATAGGTTTTTATAATGTAAAAAGTGATAAAGTAAATTTTCCAAAACTCTGGATTGAAAATGATACAACATTTATAAATACATGTGGCACAAAACGTGCGGGATTACTGGGATATACGGATTTAGAGAAATTCGGCGTTGTTGTTTTTGATTTTAGAAAGAAAAAATTAGTTTTGGGTGAAAACAAAGTAAAGAAAAATAGAGTGCTACTGTCAAAAGATGAATATGAAGACCATTTATATATTCCTATAAAGATTGATGGTGAAGAATATTTAGCCTTGCTTGATACGGGCTTTAAAAGCGACGGAGAATTATGTCTTTCTGTTAATGAAAATGCGGGATTTCCTGATTATGTAACTGTTCAAATTGGAAATACTGTATATGAAGATGTTTGGTGTGATTGGCATTCAGACGGAATCTATAGTGACTTAAAAATTACTGAAAATCCAAATGATGTTCTTGGCGACACGATTATTCTTGGCAATGCGTTTTTCAAAAATCATCGCATACAGCTTGACTTTGAGAATATGACGTTCGCAATGGATTAAAGGAGAAGAAAAAGCTCGATTTTATGCACTAAAAAAACAAAGCCGCGCAGAAAAAGTGCGCGACTTTCAAACATTATTCACCCATCAATTCTTTGTCGTACGCATAAAAGAGCGTCACAAAAAACGTCGTGCAGTCTGGAACGTGAACTGCCCATTCCACACTGATAGAATGAATGTTCAGCCCCTCCTGAATCGGACTCATGTGGTCCTTCATTCCGCGCATAATCTCTTTTGCAGAAGAATCAACAGGCTCGCCCTTCGTCCAATCCGAATCCGCCATAGTCGAAAGATACTGGAACACAAGCGGTCCCTCGAGCGGAGAATACAGATTGATTTCTGACTTTCTGAGCTGGAATTTGATTTTCAAATCCCAATCTTCCTTGGTGAATTTCTCTATAGGATAGCCTTGATGAATATTCATATCGGTATAATCAAGGTCTTTGTTAAAAAAACGAGCAAGCAGCTCGCCCTGATGATATGACGGCGTAACGTTGACTTTTTCGTTCGTTATAAAATTTTCCGAATCCTGCAAGCAGCGTTCATATTTTTCTTTGAGTGTCATTGTAATCCTCTCTGACATAATTTTTGCCCACAAGCAACATCTATTAGTCTATCACAAGTTTTTGAGATGTCAAATATGCGGGGCGCAGTTTTGAAATTTTTTTGCAGACAATTTAATCGCGCAACGCTTTCGACAGCTTAGCACACGCATTTTCTCCGTCCATCGCAGAAGAAACAATCCCGCCGGAATATCCCGCGCCTTCTCCGCACGGATACAGTTTTTTGAGCGCAACACATTCCCCGCTTTCCTTGTCGCGCAAAATCCGCACTGGAGTGGAAGTGCGCGTTTCTATCGCGATGAGCAGCGCGTCGGCGCATTTATAGCCCTTCATCGTGCGATTAAAATCATCGAATGCACGCGCAAGCCGAGAAGAAATCCGCTCGGGCAGCCATTCGTCTAGGCGGCTTGCCACCACCCCGGGCGTGTAACTCGTCGAAGGCAAATCGGCGCTCTCGGTGTGCTTGATAAAATCGGTCATTCGCTGTGCGGGGGCTTTTTGCGCGTCCCCGTGCTGTTTGGTGAGCGATTCAAGATATTTTCGGTACAACAATCCCGCAAGAGCCGCACTCCCGCATTTTTTAGCTTCTGCAACGAACGTAGGCGGAATATCTTCGGGGCGTGTTTCCACCACAATCGCCGCATTGGACCACTTGGAATTTCTCGCCGCACTCGACATACCGTTCACTACGATTTCATCAGGACCCGTGCTTGACGGCACAACAAACCCCCCCGGACACATACAAAACGAATACACCCCGCGGGAATCCACCTGCGTAACAAGGCGATATTCCGCGCTTGGCAGATGCTCCGTGCTCTCGTGATACTGAATCGCGTCGATGAGAGAGCGGGGGTGCTCCACGCGCACACCGACCGCGAACGTTTTTGCCTCCAGCGCGTCGGGGGCGGTGCGAGCCATCAGCGCGTAGATGTCCGACGCGGAATGACCCGTGGCAAGCACGACCGCGTGAGCAGAAAAATCCTTTTGCGCGCCCGTGAGCGTGTCCACACAGCGCACCCCAGACACCTTTTTCCCGTCAAACAAAAAATCCGTGCATCTCGTATGAAAATGGATTTCGCCGCCGAGTTCGCGGATTTTATCGCACATCGCATTGATAATCGACGGCAGTTTATCGGTGCCGATATGCGGGTGTGCGTCGGTGAGAATCTTTTTATCTGCGCCAAAATGCGCGAAAATGCGAAGAATCTTTGCAATATCGCCGCGCTTGTTGCTCCGCGTGTATAATTTCCCGTCGCTGAACGTGCCTGCGCCGCCTTCGCCGAAGCAGTAATTTGAATCCTCTCCGACCTTGCCCTGTGTGCTGATAGACGCGATGTCGCGCTTTCGCTCGCTTGTGGGCTCTCCGCGCTCGATGATAATCGGCTTAATCCCGTCCTCCAAAAGCCTGAATGCGCCGAACAGCCCCGCTGGACCTGACCCCACGATAATAGCGGATTTTTCGCCCGCTCTCTTCCAGTCGGGCACGCCTTCGCTGTCGGCTTTTTCCTCGCCGATGTACGCTTTGTAGCGCAGGCAAAGTTTCGTTTTCCCGTGCCGTGCGTCAATCGACTTTTTCACAAAAACAAGCTCCACCTCGTCCGCTTTTGCCTTGATACCCTTATCAAAAAGCGCGCGCAGAGCCTTTTTCTGAATAACCTGTGTATTTTGCTCCTCGCTGGGAAGCAGAATAATCGAAATATCTGTAATCATAGAATGAAATTATACACACAAACAAAAAATGTGTCAGTAGCGCGCTTTGTTCGTATGTCATTATCTCACCTTGACCCGATAATCTTTCAATCGTTTTGACTTCGCTCAACGAACGGTTGTGAAAAAGATTGTCGCATCAAGTGCTCAGAATGACATAAAATGCACGTTCGGAAAAAACACCTCTCTTTGATAATCCAATCAAAAATCTTTTCCTATAGCGCAAACGGGAAAAAAAGCGTATACTTTTTGTATGAACTATTCAAAAGAAAACTTGTTGGAACGCTTTGTGCGTTATGCGAAAACATATTCTCAGAGTGATGAAAAGAGCGCGGACGCGGGAAATATTCCCTCAACGCCGCAGGAATGGGATATGGCGAAATTGCTCGAGTCGGAGATGAAATCGCTGGGGCTGGAAAAGGTGCACATCACGCCACATTGCTATGTGTACGGTGTTTTGCCTGCGTCGGCGGGGGAAGAGAGCGCGGCGCCGTTTGCGCTTTTTGCGCACATGGACACGGTGGAAGAGGTGAGCGGCAAGGACGTAAAGCCGCAGATTATCCGTGAGTATGACGGTTCGCTGATTACGTTGAGCGAGGGGAGCACGATTGACCCCGAAACCGACGAGGCGCTGAGATTGGCGGGCGAAGAGCGGGATACGATTATCACTTCGGACGGTACGACGCTGCTCGGTGCGGACGACAAGGCGGGCGTGGCGGCGATTATGACGGCGATTGAGGCGCTCAAGGGCGAGAAGCACGGAACTATCGAGGTGATTTTTTCGCCTGACGAGGAAACGGGGCACGGTATGGATAAAGTGCCGCTTGACGAGATTCAAAGCAAAAAAGCCTACACGGTGGACGGCGGGCATATCGGTGAGCTTGAAACGGAGTGTTTTAACGCATTCAAGAGCGAAATCACCTTTACAGGAAAATCGCTGCATACGGGTTCGGCGCGTCCTAAAATGGTGAACGCGGTTACGATGGCGAGCGCGTTCGTGGCGAATCTGCCGCGGCAAGAAGCCCCCGAAACAACCGATGGCTATATGGGATTTTATGCGCCGATGGAGATTTCGGGCAGTGTGGAGCGTGCGTCGGTGGAATTGCTGCTGCGCGATTTTACCGCGGAGGGAATGGAAGCGCGAAAGGCGTTTGTGGATTCATTGGCGGACGTTACGGCGCGCAGTTTTGGCGGCAAAGCGGACGTGAAGCACACGGAGCAGTATCGCAATATGAAGGGCAAACTCGACGAGCACCCCGAGGTTGTATCGAATTTGGTTGCCGCGTATCGTGCGGCGGGTGTCGAGCCGGTGATGCAGCCCATTCGCGGCGGCACGGACGGTTCGCGGCTCACCGAAATGGGAATTCCGACGCCGAATATCTTCACGGGCGGGCACAATTACCATTCGCGCACGGAATGGCTGTCGTTTAATCAGCTCTGCAAAGCAACCGAAGTGCTCATTGCGCTCTCGCAGATTTCGCTGAAAGACAAAAAATAACTATCTATCGTTTGGAGAAAAATATGTATCAATACAAAATTGAGGGCGGATTTCCCATCAAAGGCACGATTCAGGCGAGCGGAAACAAAAACGCCGCTCTTCCGTGCATTGCCGCCGCTCTTCTCACCAAAGAAAGCGTGATTTTGCGCAATATTCCCGCGATTGAAGACACGGGCGTTATGTTCAAAATCCTTGAATCGCTCGGCGCAACGGTGGAAAAACTCGATGAACATTCGTGGAAAATCACTGCCGCTGAAATCAAAACAAACGAAATCCCGCGCGCGCTGTCCAAGAAAATCCGTGCGTCCATTTTGTTTGCAGGCTCCGTGCTTGCGCGGTGCGGCAAGGTCGTGCTTCCGCCTCCGGGGGGCGACGTCATCGGGCATCGCCGCCTTGACACGCATTTCCTTGCGCTCACCGAACTGGGCGCTCGGGTGGATATCGACGGGCAATTTAGAATTACGGCGAACAAACTCGTCGGCACGGATATTTTCCTTGACGAAATGAGCGTTACGGCGACCGAAAATGCGCTGATGGCGGCGGTGTGCGCGGACGGCGTTACGATTATCAACAATGCGGCGAGCGAACCGCATGTGCAGGATTTGTGCAAAATGCTCATCGGAATGGGCGCGCAGATTGCGGGCGTGGGCAGTAATGTCTTGAAGATTTTCGGCGTTCCCGAGCTTCACGGCACGGATTACACGATTGGTCCCGACTTTATGGAAATCGGGAGCTTCATCGGGCTTGCGGCGGCAACGCGCGGCAGTATCAAAATCACCGGCGTGCGCGAAAACGATATGCGTCCGCTCAAAATTGCGTTCAACAAACTCGGCATTCGCTGGAACATCGAGGGCAGTACGCTCAAAGTCCCGCTGACGCAGGAGATGAAGGTCAACAAGGATTTAGGCGGTGCAATCCCCAAAATTGACGATGCGCCGTGGCCGAGTTTCCCGCCGGAAGTAGGTCTGCAGCGCCTCGTGGATTTCCTCGTATTTGTATTCCTTCAGCGCTTCATGCCACATGGAAAACATCAGTTCAAAATCGCTGTCCTTCCGGATGACATTCGGATACAGCGCCGCGAGCTCATTCAGAAACTTGCCTGATTCCTTTTCCGTCATTATTCATCGCTCCTCGCAAACTTCGTGAAGTCAACCACGCTTCTCTGTTCTTTCTCCGGTTCGACGCCTTCGTGATCGTCGTATTGGCCTTCCAGCACCTTCAGGAAATTGTTTGGTTTCACGAACCAGTCAAACGTAACAACCCATCCACTCCTGTTTTGGCCTTGAAGGAAAGAGCTGCGCCGTACTTTTTCGATGGCTTCCAGCACCTTTTCCTTTGAGGGCTTCACCTGACCTTTGAGAAGTTTTGAAAAATACTGTTTTGAAATATTCGCAGTGGCATATACCTCCGAGTTCTTGAATCCCTTCTTGTTGA
>CALBGU010000113.1 GCA_937893155.1 uncultured Treponema sp.
GTTCAGACGTGTGCTCTTCCGATCTATATTAAGTTTCCTGAGGATATAACAGCCGAGAGATGGTCGAAGATTAATTGGTGATTGTGTAATTTTTTCTCTGGTGACCCTAAGATTCCTGAGGACACTGCTAGAGTATTAAGAGTCCCTAGTTTTTATCACATGAAAGACCCAAGCAATCCTTATTTGATTAGTGTATATGGCTGAACTAGTTTGTATTACACCGAGGAGCAGATGTTATCTGTTCTTACTGATTTTAGGTCTTTGTCTGATAGGCAAGAGCAATCTAGGAAGTTTGAATCTGATGCAAAGTCTGATGATGATAATTTTTGGGCGAGAGTGAATGCGATGGATAGCAAGACTATGTTGTCTGCTATTTCTGGCTCTGATATGGTGTCTGGTGATACTATCACTTTTAAGAAGAATTCAGGAGATACAGAGCAAATATTCTGCAATGGTCGCTCTACGAGTTGTTGGATAGATTCCAATGGTAAGATGTTTTCCCTTCAGCAGACAGGAGACAGTAAGACACCCTTCAATATTCAGGATCCCTATGATGTTATGGAGCTTCCTGAGCTTGTTCCCGTTAAGCTTCTCTATGAGGGTATTGCAGAGGGAGTGACTATTAAGTGGGGGACAGATGTGTCATCAACCATTACAGGATTACCTTCTTCATTTTTTATCATTCCCTCTGCTAAAGAAGCAAGGAGAAGAGCGCGAATGGTGTGGCTTTTAGAGCCTGGCACTCGTATATGACCTGAAAGATTGGATTTGTTTGCAGTAATTATCATAGTTACCGATGATAACACGCAGAGAGGACTTTTGTAAATATAGCATTATTACGCTTTTGCTTATCTGTGCTTTGCACAAGAAATATATTGCAAGTTTGAGCAAAAATGGTATAATAAAAAGTGGTATGCCAAGTGATAAAATAGAACAGTTATCTAAAATTTCAAATGAAATTGTTGAAGAAGTGGAAATTGACTTGCCTCCTGATTACAATGTAATTATGTACAATGATGACTACACAACAAAGGAGTTTGTGGTAGATGTCTTGGAAAGCGTGTTTCATAAGTCTTTTGCCGATAGCGTAAAGATTATGGAGCAGGTTCATCAGACGGGTAGCGCAGTGGTGGGGACCTATACTTATGATATTGCGAAAACCCGTGTTGCAATTACGATACGCAGAGCAAGAAGCGCAGGTTTCCCTTTGCGTTGCGAGATGGAGAGTGCATGAAAATCAGCTCACAGCTGTCAAATATTCTGAATGCTGCTGTCGAAAAAGCGCGGACAGCCCATCACGAATTCGTAACCCCTGAGCATATTTTAAGCGCGGCGCTAGATGTCGCGGCTGTACAGAATTTATTTGTTATTTGCGGTGCTGATGTTGCAGGAATTCGTGAGAATACAGAAGAATTTTTACAAAAAAACATACCAATACAAAGCGACGAGGCGAGCGAGCCTATCGAAACGGTCGGTTTTCAAAGCGTCATAGAGAGAATGGCTCAATCGTGCGTCAGTTCGGACAGAGAAGTTGCCGAGATGCAGGATTTAATCGTGAGCCTCCTTGACGAAACAAAAAATTACTGTTCGTATTATATGCGCTTGGGCGGAATGGAGCGGCTTCATTTGCTTGAAGTCATCAGCTATATGAAAAGCTCCGATTTATCCGAACTTTCAAGCGAGAACACATTTTCGCTTGAAGAGCCTGTTTATGAGGGCGAAAATCCGCAGAACCGCACACCAAGCGGCAAAAAAAGCGCATTAGAGCTATTCACGACGGACATAACGAGCCTTGCACAAGAGGGCAAACTCGGCGTGTTTATCGGGCGTGAAGCCGAAATTGAGCGCACGATACAAGTTTTGTGCCGCAAGAGCAAGAACAATGTGCTGTTCGTGGGCGAAGCAGGCGTTGGAAAAACGGCGATAACCGAGGGCTTGGCGCAGAAAATCGCGGCGGGAAAAGTGCCCGAGAAGCTCAAAGGCGCGAAAATCTACAGCTTAAACATCGGCTCTGTGATTGCTGGCGCAAAGTTCCGCGGTGAATTTGAAGAGCGACTGAAGCACATTGTTTCGGAGCTTGAGGAAAAAGACAACGCGATTTTGTTCATCGACGAAATCCATACGATTATCAGCACAGGCAACGGCTCTTCTGGCATTGACGCGGCAAATTTCTTAAAGCCATATCTGACGGCAGGCAAAATCCGCTGCATTGGGGCGACGACGTATGATGATTTTTCAAAGACGCTCGAAAAAGAAAAAGCCCTTGTGCGCCGTTTTCAGAAAATCGACATTGCTGAACCTACGAAAGAACAAGCCCTCAAAATCCTCAAAGGCTTAAAAGCGCATTACGAGGCGTTTCACGGCGTGAAATATGCCGACGACGCATTGAGTCTTTGCGTTGATTTGAGCACGCAGTTTTTGAGCGAAAAGCGGTTGCCCGACAAGGCGATTGACGTGATGGACGAAGCGGGAGCGTTTGCGCGCATTGGTGCAGGAAAAAAGAAGCGCGTTACGGTCGATGAAGACATTATTCGCTCTGTTATCAGCAAAATCGCGAATGTGCCAGCCGAAAAGGTGAAATCTGACGAAAAAGACAAGCTCAAACAACTAGAATCCACTCTCTCTCATTCGATTTTCGGGCAGGACGAAGCCGTGAGCGCGGTGGTGAAAGCCGTTAAAAAGGCGCGGGCGGGGTTTCGCGATATGGAAAAGCCAGAAGCGACATTTTTGTTTGTCGGACCGACGGGCGTGGGCAAAACGGAGCTTGCAAAGAACCTCGCGGAGACGCTGGGAGTGCCGCTGTTGCGATTCGATATGAGCGAGTGCCAAGAAAAGCATACGGTGAGCCGCCTGATTGGCTCGCCTCCGGGATACGTCGGCTATGAAAACGGCGGCGCGCTTACCGACGCAGTGCGAAAAAATCCCCATTCGGTTGTGCTTCTCGACGAAATCGAAAAGGCGCACGAAGACATTTACAATCTGCTGCTGCAGGTGATGGATTACGGATTTTTGACCGACAACCAAGGGCGCAAGGCTGATTTCCGCTCGTGTATCATCATTATGACAAGCAACGCAGGTGCGCGCGACATCGAAAAGACTGGTATCGGCTTTGGCGCGGAGGAGGCAAGCGAAAGCAACGCCGCCGCAGGATTAAAAGAAGCCGTGAACCGCGTGTTTTCGCCGGAGTTTCGCAATCGCTTGGACGGCGTAATCACGTTTAGCCATTTAAGCGAGGACATTATCTTAAACGTCGTCGAAAAGGACGTAAAGAAGATTGCCGACAGGCTTTCTGCAAAGCGTGTTAGTCTGACGGTCGAAAAAGACGTATTAGCGCACATCGCAAAAAGCGCGTATTCAAAAGAGTACGGGGCAAGAAACATTGCGCGTGCGGTGGAAAGTATGATTGCCGAGCCGTTGGTAGATGAGCTTTTGTTCGGCGCGCTTTCTTCAGGCGGAAGCGTTACGGCGCGCTTTGTTGACGGCAAGATACAATTCGTGTATGAATAGAGATGATGTGTTGTTCTTCCTCTCGGGCAGTGAGGAAGAGCAGATTTTGCGATTTTCCCCCGATGTTATAATCCCTTTATCCATTCCACAAGACAGCGACAGCGACGACGAAAACAGTTTTGTAGACGGCGAAGATACCGACTTTGCGCCCTCGTCGATTGTCGGCGTTACCGAAAGTATGCCGCTGCAGCTGTTGTATTCGGCGTATATGCAGGGCGTGTTTCCGTGGTTTAGCGAGGACGACGACGAGCCTGTCGTGTGGTGGTGTCCCTCTCCGCGCTTTGTGTTATTGAGCGAAAATTTCCATATTCCCAAAAGCGTGAAAAAGCTCTTGAAGAAAAAGCCGTTCACTTATACATTCGATGAGTGTTTTGAAACCGTGATTCACGAGTGCAGGGCGGCGGAGCGAAAGGGGCAAGACGGAACGTGGATTGGCGAAAAGATTATTCGCGCATACACGGCATTGCACCGCGTCGGCTTTGCGCATAGCGTGGAGGTGTGGGACGCGGCGGGCAATCTTGCGGGCGGATTTTACGGCGTGTTGCTCGGCAGTGTGTTTTGCGGCGAATCGATGTTTACCAAGCAATCCAACGCGACGAAATGCGCCTTTGTGGAGTTCGCAAAAGCGTTTTTTTCTGTCGGCGGAAGATTGATAGACAGCCAAGTCTACACCGACAACATCGCCCGCTACGGCGCGAAAAATATCAGCCGCACTGCGTTCTTGCGTTTAGAAAGCGAATTCCTTGCAAAACCGCTCGCGGCTGATGTCAAAACAGCATTTCTGCAATCAAATAAAAACTGAAAAAAATACACCTTCTGTGCTGTGAATTGCGAGCAAAGAAGGTGTATTGCGCTTTGAGAATGAGCGAAAAAGCTAGATACGGTGCATTGTCGAAAAAACTTTTTCGCTCATAATGTTTATTTCAATGCCGATGTTGTGCATTTTCTCGGTGAGGTCGTTGCGAAGCTCATCAATCGTGATGTTTGATTGCTCAAGGCTGACCATCATCATCATAACGAAGTTGCCAGACAAAACGGTTTGCGTGATGTCTGCAATATTCACTTTGTGTTCTGCAAGGTAATTGCTCACCCTCGCGATAATTCCGACTTGGTCATTCCCGACCACTGTAATAATTGCGTTCATATAACCGATTTTAGCGTTTTTTCCCCTCGCTGTCTATCGCAATGCTGACTAACTTTTGTTGCTCTTTAAGAGGCGGAACGTTTCAAGATACTGCTTTTGCCTGCCTTCATTCAAAAGATATTCTATATCTTCCCGTAATTGCGGCACTTTGAACAGCTCTGGCAAAAACGGTGCGTAATGACTGCCGCTCCCTGCTATCACTTCCTGCTCATACTCCAAAAACGACTTTCCTTTGTTGTAGCTTCTGCCAATCGTATCCGTCGCCGCGTCCAGACAATCTGCGGCAAGCACAATGTCGATAATCGTCTTGTAGGGACTTTTGAAAGTGTCAAAATCAGATGGATAGCCGTGAGAACAATCATACCACAGATGATGAGCGCGAATGACATCAACGTAATCTTTCGTAGAACAATGCTCTGCGGCAATTCTTGCGCCTATTTCTGGGTGCTTTTTGATAATCTCAAACTCGCTGTCGAGAAGATTTCTGCCGTACATCGAAATGATGTCGATTATGAACAATTTGCCTATATCGTGGCACAGCGCCGCATTGTATGTGTAGCGTAAAATACGCTCTTTTGAAGAAATGACTTGCTCCACAGTGTTGCAGTCAGGAAAACCGATGAATAGCTCTGGGCGAAGTTTTAGCAAATGACGCGCCATACACTGCGAAAACCGCGCAACCATATTGATGTGAACATACGTTGGCGGGTGAATTGCACCAAATGCCCTGACGCAAAAATCTTTCATCGACATCGCAACTTCTTTGAAGTTCTGCGGGAAATTGGTAAAAAGCGTTATGCACTTCAAATACACATCGCTTTGCTTTGGAAGCCGATACAAATACTTTAGCAAAGCGTTTTCGATTTCATCATAGCGGTCAACATCGCGCTCGTCCAATTCCACATTCATCATCTTTGAAATGTAGAACAGCGAAGAGGGAGTGTCCATATTTGCGTTTACGCCAGTAACCGAAAAATCATCTTTATTGCGTTTTTGATAGGTAGTATAAAGCTCATTCATTACTTCTTTTGCGTCGGTGTAGTTTGCCATCACCGCGGCTAAACGAAGCAAATCTTCTTCCTGCTCCTTGTTCACCGCCGCCAAGATATTTTCTTTTGTGCAATGCTCCAAAAAATCAATCGCCTTTTTTGCGTACACATACACTTTTTTTGCGATTGATTCAGGAAGCAGAGAATAAGCAAAGAAACTTGCGTAGTAATAAATGCGGAACTCAAACGATTCCCAATCATAATTGCTTAGAGAGTCGTGATAAAACGGGTCAGCTAAAATCTCTTCCCCTCTTTCTATTATAGAAAGTGCTTTTTGCCAATACTCCTCTTCGCGACAGACAAAATTGTTTTCAAAAAGCAATGCGCCCATCAAAAAAAACTGCAAAACTGCGCTTTTAGCTTCGCTGCTCAATCGGCTAAAAACATCTTTTTCTAAATACGGGGTAAGTTCTGCGTAGTGCGAAAGGGCTTGACTGCGCTTTTTTTCTGTGTCGCTATTCAAAAATCTGGTGATGGCTGAAATCTCAAAATAATCCCTCTGCACCCGTTTCGCAACTGCGATAACATACGTGTTTTCAATAGATTTATTGTCGAGTTCGCTTTTCAAAAGAGTGTCGTTTATCAGCTCGCAGAGGTGCAAATCCACTTCGTCAAATGTTTTGCTGTCTAAAAGCAGGTCGCAAAACAATTTCAGCAGTTTTACTTCGGTTTCGCTCAAAAACGGCTTTTCAAACAGCGGAAGAGCATATTTGTTTATGATGTTTCTGTTTTCTGCTGCAAGCTGACCGATTTTAGAAAAGTTTTGAACAAGGATTTTGCTGTAGTCATTTTCATTTTCGATTGTGGACAAATCAGGCGTAGAAAGAAGCCGAATTTCTTTCATTCGGCGCACATATTGCAAAAAAATATCAACCATATCTTTATTCTACTACCGAATCCCTATTTCCTCAATAGAATAGACCTGTTCGATAATATAGTTTTGACAAGGGGCTTAAGCCCCTTGCTACAGCAAAAGTTCTAATAAAAAAGGCGATGACTTTTTGTTCACCGCCTTTTTTTTGTTACTTCGTCGCCTCTTCCGTTTTTCCCGTTACTTTTGCGCGAGAAACCGCCGCATTTGCCCTCTTCACCTCCGTTTCCATCTCCTTGAGCAATTCCGCGTATTCCCCGCCCTTCACTTTTGCCATCATACTCAAATACGGCAAAATCTCATCATTCACCAAAGAAATCGCAGGCTTTTTGAGCGTATACGCATTCTCTTCCTGCGACACCGCCGTAATCTCCTTGGTAACTCTCGTGTTCTCCTCGTCAAAATCCGCCTGCGCCTTTTTCAGCGCCGCAATCAACTCGCTCACCCCAAGAAGCACCTTTGCCGCCGCCTGTGCGCCCTGTGAATCCAAATCCAAAAGCAAGCTCTTGATTTTCGCAGATTCCGTCGCATACGCCTCTTTTGCCGCTGACTTTCCGTATTTCGCGTACAACGAAAGAAGCGTTTTCGCCGCCTCCACGTTTTCTTCAAACGGCATTGCCGCGTGTCCCTCAAGCACCGTGCCGAGCCGCACCAGCACATCGTCCCGCGCCGCGTCGAAAGCGTCGAGCTTTGAAATCGCGCGATTTTTGTTTGACGCTTTCGTCATTCTAAACGAAAAATCCGAAAGAGAAGTGCATTTCTTGCTAAAAAAATCATCTTCCTTTGAAATCGCCCTTTTCTCTGCCAGACTTGAAAGAGAAGACAAAAGAGAAGCCACTTGCTCCACGGTCAGCCGTGCCAAAACATTCATAAAAACCCTCCGCAAAAATGATTTTCACTCATATCGTAGTATAGGCGGCGCACTTTGTAAAGAGAAAGCCTGAATTTTTTGCGTCACGCGCATTCCCAGCGCGGTTTTGCCCCCGTGACGCAGAAATTTTGCATTCCCAGCGCGGTTTTGCCCCCGTGACGCAAGAATTCTCTATTCCCAGCGCGGTTTTAGATACACGACGCAATGATTGTGGCTTTTTGTTAGGAGTTTTGCTTGAGTGCTTTGGCGAGCGCGAGAATGATTTTGAGATGAGAGGCGGAAAAATCCTTGAGCAGCGATACCACTTCGACGAATTCCGTAACGGGCGTTTTTTCCTTTGCGTTTTCCCTGCCTGTCGCCAAAAAATCCACGCTCACATTGAGTGCGTCTGCAATCAGCACCGCCTTTGAAATCGCAGGCTCGGCAGAATTCTCTTTCAGATACGATTTTATCGTGTTCTCGCTAATCCCCGTCATTGCGCTGAGTTCTTTAATTTGTATGCCCTTGCAATCCATAAGATAATGCAGATTCTCTCTGAAAGTCATCGCCTTATTTTACTCCTTTATGATAGGTTCGCTTGCTGTTTTTCTTTGTTTACGATATATTTCGGTCGAAAAAATACAGAGGGGTTTAGAAATGACGTATTGTGAAGAGATTTTGTTGCGCGACGGCAGAAAGTGTTTGTTGCGAAACGGCGAGGAAGCAGACGGAGAGGCGGCGTTAGAGTGCTTCAAGCTGGCGCACGCAGAAACGGATTTTCTTTTGAGTTATTGTGACGAAGACCACTTTACCGCTGATGACGAAAGCAAGTTTTTGAAAGACAAAAGCGAAAGCGCGGACGAAATTGAAATCATAGCAGAAGTCGGCGGCAAAAT
>CALBGU010000114.1 GCA_937893155.1 uncultured Treponema sp.
AAGAGGTTCGAGGTCTGATAAATCAAACTCATAGACTTTTTCATATTCAGCGTCGTCATCGTCAATCCATTTGCTGTAATCCTTTAATGCAGCCTCTTTTGACTCGTACTCATCTTTGATGAACTCCCAAAGATATTCTACGGTTGTCATATCAGGAAAACAGATGCCCGACGTTGCACCAGCTTCAACAGCCATATTACAAACCGTCATTCTTTCTTCCATCGTAAAATTATCTACGACAGGACCCGTAAACTCTGTAACGCAGTTTGTCGCTCCGTTTACACCAATCTGACTGATAAGGAAAAGAATGACATCTTTTGCATATACGCCCTCTTTGAGCTTGCCGTTAAGCACAAACTTTATTGTTTTTGGCTCGCGGAAAGAACAAACACCCTTCAAGATACCGCCCTCAAGGTCTGTTGTTCCCACTCCTGCCGCAAAAGCACCGAATGCACCGTGTGTGCATGTGTGGCTATCGCCCATAATGACTGTGAACCCAGGTCTGACATAGCCTTTTTCTGGGAAAATAGCGTGGCATACACCATTTGCACCAATATCAAAAAAGTCTTTGATGTTGTTTCGCTTTGCCCAATCGCGAAGGATTTTTTCCTGCATTGCGCACTTTGAATCCTTTGCAGGCGAAACGTGGTCAATGACAGCTTTTATCTTTGTTGGGTCAAATACCCTGTCCATTTTGCGAGAAACAAGGTCATTGATAGCAATCGGCGTTGTGATTTCATGGCAGAAAACTCTGTCGAGCTTTAAAACATACGTACCCTCAAATGGCTCGTCAACAAGATGAGAGGCAAAAATCTTTTGTGCAATGGTCTTTCCCATAGTGTGTTCTCCTAAAAAGAATGTGCAAGGTTTTGAGTTTTATTCTCACTGCACTAGTTTAACTTTTACTAAAGCACTTGTCAATCAGAAAACACCACATTCTTAGCCTTACCGTTAATATATGAACGTAAATTATCAACGGCGATATTCAAACATCTCTGTCTTGTTTCTTTTGGAGCCCACGCAATGTGCGGTGTGAGAACGCAGTTCGGGGCAGAGAGTAGGGGAGAATCCTCTCTCATCGGCTCACTTTCCACCACGTCCGCTGCGTATCCTGCAAGATTTCCGCTCTTGAGCGCGTCCGCTACGGCTTGCTCGTCAATAAGACCGCCACGCGCCGTATTTATGAGAATTGTATTTTTGTTACAGATTTGCTCGATAATGCCAGCGTTAAAGAAGTGCGCATTTTCTGTCGTGAGAGGAATATGCAGAGAAATAAAATCGCATTGACTAAGCCCGAGAACACCGACCGCTTTCACATTGTCAGCCTTTGCCCGTGCGCTGTCGTTTGCAGTAACAACCTTCATTCCGAACGCTTTTGCAATATGCGCGACGCGGCTTCCGATATTGCCATAGCCGATAATGCCGAGCGTCTTTCCCTCAAGTTCAGTGAGCGGAGAAAGCCAATAGCAAAAATCTTGCGCCTTTATCCAACCGCCATTTTTCACATCAGTCGAATGTTGTGCAACACGGTTAGTGAAATGCAAGATAAAAGAAAAAACGTGTTGTGCAACAGCATTCGTGCTATACGCAGGGATATTTGTAACGATAAGCCCTGCTTCTTTTGCGGCTTTTGTGTCGATGACGTTGTAGCCAGTTGCGAGAACTCCGATGTATTTGAGGTTATGGCACGCCGAAATGATTTCTTTAGTGATACATACTTTATTGAGGAAAATAATATCAGAATCTCCGATACGTTCTATCACATCTTCGCTCTTTGTCCGCTCATACACGGTTACAGAGCCGAATTCTTCTAAAACGCTATAGCTCAAATCGCCAGGATTTAATGCGTGCCCGTCAAGAACGGTAATCTTGTGCTGTGCCATATCTACATTATAATTCATATTCTGCAAAAAACAACAGCCAAAATGTTATTTTTTAACAAAAAAGATTTCCGATTCAACTACGGAAATCTTTTATTCACAAAATGTTTCAATTTTTGCAGTTTACGATAACACTTCAACACCAGTCGATGAGATTGCAACATTTATAGCATCTTCAATGCCCGCTGTTGATTCATCAAAATCAACTAAAACCTGTGCTTTTGAAGCATTTGAGGTACAACTCGTTACGCCGCCAACCGTTTTTACCGCAACCTCAACTTTTCCAGCTGTATCATCATCAAACATTCCTGCGACATATATTTTTTTCTGCATTTAATAAACTCCCTTGCATTTTTTTTCTAACAGATTATACCACAATTTTCTTTCTTTGTACAGTAATCAGTATCATTTCATTACATCAATAATGTAAACCAAGCCCAATCGTCAGCTCCCATGTACTCGTTGAAGTTCGCCGCCACTCGTTATCAAGATTCAGTTTGTTCTTAAAAATCTTTCGTCCAACGTCCACTCCAAAACTGATTCGCCCAACCACGCTTCTCCAGCGTTCTGGATAGACCAGCAACTCAAGTCCGCCTGCATAAAATCCGTCGCGCAATGAATACAATTTTTTTGTCGCACGGTTGTATGTCAAGCCAACATCGATAAACGGAGATACTTGCAATTCAAATTCAAGTTTGTCTAATTTTTTAAGAGGTCTGAGCAAAAGTGGGTCGTCAGACGTATGAAACACTGGCATTACAAAACCTGCAATAAAGCTTTTTCGCCAATCCTGCCAATGCGACGTAAAGACACGAATAGGAAAATCAAAATTAAAAATCAAAGCAGAAGGCGTTTTGAGCGCATACGGGGAGGCTTGGTACACAGAATTTTCCTCGCCGTCTGAAAAATAATCGTCATCGAATTTTTGGTCGTCGCGAATACCGCGCAATTCGCTTCCAATTTTTGTGCCTACGATGTTACTGTTATTATAAGTTTGCACATTTTGGAATGTGTAAAACCGCATTGCAAGCCCTGCCCACTTAGACGCAAGGAAGATTTCCAAATCACCAGAATAGTAAGGGATAAAAGCCTTATTATATGTATTGTAAATATATGATTGCTCAACAGAAACTGACGCACCGCTTCTAAAATTGCCCTTCCAGTCAATACGCGAAGTGCCTATCATGTGCCCAAAATTCACGGTTACGCCGCGTAAATCGCTATTGTCAATCGAAATACCGTTGTTATCCCAATATTCCGTCGCATTCACAAACGGCGTATAGGTAACTTTTCCCCAATTTTCAATTTCGCCAACTGTTATTGGAATCGAAAACTGCTCAAACTCGGTGAAATAAATCTCATCATTGTATTTTTCGTAATCATTTTCGCGGGTCATCGATTGTTTTAAGTTAAGGTCAAGCGCAAAAACATCGAACGGCAATTTTATATCGAGTCCCGTAGACAAATCGAATTCGGGGGCAGAATCGCCAATGGTGTAATCCACATCAAAATCGTTTTGCCACTCCATTTTGAACGGGTCAACATCAAATGGATAATCATACGAAAACGTTACGCCCACAACGTGGTCAGTATCATCTTCTTCCGTTTCAATTCCATACGAAAAATCCACGTTGAGCGTGTTCATCAAACCCAAAAAGTTGTAATCCTTGAATTTGAGTTTCAACGTTCCGCCAGACGGAAAATCGCCGTCATCGCTCTTGTATTTCGGATACGGCAAAAGAAACATACTGTGGCTGTCTTCCGCGTGAATCGAAAGCGTCACAGGAATTACTCCGTCCTCCCCTGCTTCGCCAAATTCAGCCTCGACCGAAGCAGACTTAAAAGTTCTCTCGCTTTCAAGTTGATTTTTCAAATCGCTCAAAAATACATCAAAATCTTCTTTTGACTCATACACTTTTTTCTTGTTGATGTCCAAATTTCTATCAAGCGCGCTTCCCTGCGTCTTTCCCGTAATCGAATAGGAAATATCCGAGATTTTATAACTCTCCGCACTGACCGCCGAAGTAAACGCCATTGCACATAAAAATACTGCTGTTTTTAGTGTCATCAATAAGCACCTTTGCCCTTAAAAACAACCCATGCGGTTTTTAAAATTATCCACAAATCAAGCCA
This sequence comes from uncultured Treponema sp., assembly GCA_937893155.1. Taxonomy (GTDB): domain Bacteria; phylum Spirochaetota; class Spirochaetia; order Treponematales; family Treponemataceae; genus Treponema_D. Next base: position 4,014 of record CALBGU010000114.1, read on the forward strand.
AACCGACCAGTTTTGTATATAGTACAAATCGAGATTTACCCGCTCCTCATAGCCCGTTGCCGAACGTCCTGAAATCTGCCACATTCCCGACAGCCCAGGCAAAACAGACAAAATCAGCTCTTTTTTATCGCCATACCGAGCAAGTTCTGGCTCTGTTACCGGCCGCGGTCCAATAAAACTCATCTCGCCCACAAGCACATTCCACAACTGCGGAAGCTCGTCGATGCTCGTTTTGCGCAAAATTTTCCCGATTTTTGTAACGCGAGGGTCATTCGTAAATTTGCGGTCGCGTTCCCACTCTTCGCGCATTTCGGGGTGCTCGGCAAGGATTTTATCAAGCATTTTATCGGCATTGATGACCATTGAGCGAAATTTCCAGCATTTAAATTCTTTGCCGTCTTTTCCCACACGCTTATGCCCGTAAAAAATCGGTCCGGGCGATGTCAATTTCACAATCACTGCCACCACAAACGACACAGGCACGACAATCGGCGACATCACCAACAAAATCAAAAGGTCGATAATCCGCTTTACCAGCAAACTGCTCGGCTTTGTGAGGTTGTGCGTTGTGGAATAGCCCAAAATACCGCCAAAATCGCGCAACGCCGTAAACTGATTCTGTTCGTGAGGAATCATTATCGTGTAGCGATACATCGACATTATCCGCGCTGTATTTTCGCCGTATTCGCACAAAATCGCAACTTTTATGTTGAGGTCATCAATTATATCGTGGAGTTCAGAACTGGGAGGAAAAACAGGAATTCCCATATATTCGCTTACAGTCTGCGCATTTGAATCAATGATAATCGCCGGTCGATACCCCAAATCAGGGCGGTTCTGAAGGCGGTCGATTATCGGTTTTGCTTTTTCGCCGTTCGTGTAAATCACCGCAGGCACGCCCCACCATTTTTGCTTACTGAAAACATGACGCGAAAACTCCCGCCCGAGCGGCAAACAAACCGTGGCAAAAACACCCGCAATCATCAATGCAATGCTGATTGGCATCCGCTCATCAGTTTCCACGCTCACCGACATTGCGATGCCCATAAAACTCAAAAATGCACAGATTGCAAATCGTTTCACCTCTTCTGACGGCGCCATTAAAATGCCGGGATACAGATTTGCGGCATAAAACACAATAATGATGAGCGGAAGATATATCGAATACGTTATGAACGAACGAAAATTGATAAGCGAATGGTCAATCCAGTTTACAATGAAAAACGCCGCGCCAATGCACAGCATGACGGTAAGCGCGTCAAAAAATCCGAGCATTAAGCCAGAAACAAAAGAACTCGTCCTTTTATATTTTTGCGGGAAAATTTCTTTAAATTCTTGTACTGTCATTATATATCCACCGAAAAAACTTTAGAAAATTATTATAGAAAAGATACCCTTTATTGTCTAGCAGTCTATTGCGTTTGCTTTTGCAAAATAGTCTCTGATAGCTCTTTTAAAATCAGAGCACTCGTTGCAGCAAAATCATATTTTTGGGGCAACGGCGGAAGCGGCTCTTTTGCCGAATTGAACGCAGGAACCAGTTTTGCGGCAAGGTCTTCTTTATCGCCGGCGTGAAAATACGAAACGGGATATCCGTCATAAATTTCGCGGAACACCGGAATATCGGAAATCAAAACGTGCGTTCCAAAACTCAATGCCTCCAGCGGCGGGATTCCAAAGCCTTCGTACAACGACGGCTGCACCAAAAGCCGCGCTTTTTGATACAGCGAATACAATTCTTCATCGCTGACGCACCCCGTAAACTGCACATCACCCGTTTTTTGCGCATCAAAAAGACGGTCTGAAAACTGCTTGTCGGCACTTCTGAAATTTTTGGATTCACCCACAATGACAAGCCGAGCATTAAGCCCGCGCCGCCGTGCGAGCACAAACGCAGGAAGCAGCGTCTGCAAACCTTTGTGTTTTTTGATATTGCCCACAAACAGAATAATTTGGTTCAGCGAACTGCTTTTTTCCTGTTCTTTCTTAAAATCAGCAAGATTTTTTGCAAGCGCATTGTATCCCACCACAATCGGCTTTTTACAGCGCAAAAGCGTGCGGATTCGAGACGCAGAAAATTCGGAAACCGTAAAAATTTTTGCAGAGCGCATTACCGAATAATGATAAATCATATTGCGGATATGCGTTCCAACAAGGCTCGCAATCGGCATATCCAAAAAAACGAGGTCGTGAATTGTCGTGCAAATGGGAATATGAATTCCAGAAGGAATATTGCAGTACGGCGAATAAAAAATATCGCAAGCATTTATTTTTTTTGCAATCGAATGAGAAAAAAAATACAAATCCTTAAAAGAAAACGGCTTTACTCCGCACTCCTCGATTTCCACGCCGTCTTTATCCTGATAGATTTTGAGCCTTTCTCTCTTTCCAAAAAGAAAAAACTGATTTTCCGAACCAGCCGTTTCAATCATTCCGGGCAAAATGCCGTCAAGATACCGACCGATTCCGCTTTTTCCGCTCATTCTGCAATCAATAGCAATTTTCATTTTTTCATTTCCGTTATTGTTTTTTCGATTTTTTCTTTCAATTCTGTACAAAACCGCTCTGTTGAAAACTTTTGTGCGTGCAGAACGATTTTTTCAGCATCAAACGCGCCGTTTTTATACAAATCATCAAATCGCTGCATTGCCGAAAGCAAAGAATCCACCGTCTGTTTTTCAAAAAACACGCCCGTAACGCCGTCAACCACGGTTTCCGTTGCACCGCCCGAGCCGAACGCAATGACGGGGCGACCGCACGCCTGCGCTTCCACGGGGATAATCCCGAAATCTTCCTCGGCGCAAAAGATGAGCGCCTTGCACCGCTGCAGATAGCCCTTCACCTCATCATCGCTGATTCTGCCCGTGAACACAATGTTTTCGTTTTTGCCCGCCAGCTCTTTGAGTTCCTTTTCCTGCGAGCCAGAGCCGATAACCACAAGGCGCTCCCCCGCTTCAGCACACGCTTTTATCGCAAGGTCAATGCGTTTGTACGGAACAAAACGGCTGAACACCACAAAAAAATCCTCCGCCGCTTTCCCGTTCGGCGAAAGCCGCTCCGTGTTCACCGGCGGAAAAATCACCTCGGATTCACGATTCCAGCATTTTTTTATGCGCCGAGAAATATACGAAGAATTTGCGATAAGCGCATCAATGCGCTGGCTTGAAACATAATCCCACAGCCGAATTTGCGGAATCCATCGGTCCATAAAAAAGCGCGTAAGCCTGCCGCTTGATTTTCGGTAGCTGAAAAACTGGTCCCACGCATAGCGCATTGGAGAATGAATATAGGCGATGTGCGCAGTGTTCGGCGCGGTGATAACGCCCTTTGCGCAACTCGACGACGAGCACAAAACAAGGTCGTATCCCGTCAAATCAAACGATTCAAACGCGCGCGGCATCAGCGTCAAAAACTTTGTGTATAATTTTGTCGCGCAGGGAATTTTTTGAACGAATGAAGTATGGATTTTTTCTTTTGGAAAAATATGCCCCATTTTTTTTTCATCGTAAACAAGCGTAAAAATGTCGGCATCGGGATACACCGAAAGCATTGCCTCAACCACCCGCTCTGCACCGCCGTAATTTACCAGCCAATCGTGAACTATCGCAACTTTCATTTTTGAGATTATACCTAAATTTCCCGTAAGACTTCAAGTAGTTTTTCGGCAGCAGATTGATAGGTATATTTTTCCAGCACCGCAAGCGAATCCCGTGTTTTGTCCGCCAGCAGCGCTTCCACATCAGGATTTTTTTCGTATGGGTCGGTAAAATGCACACTGTTGCCGAAAATCTCCGGCAGACTCGCCGCCTTTGCGCAAATCACCTCCGCGCCCACCGAGAGCGCTTCCAGTGGCGGAATCCCGAAACCCTCATAATACGACGGAAAGATAAACGCGCGGCATTTTTTCATCAGCGATTTCACCTCGCCGTCCGTCACATAGCCCAACAGCACCACATTTTTAAGCGTCTTCAAATCCTCGATTTCCTTGGGCACAAGACCGCTGATAGCCTTCCCGCTCACCGCAAAAATCTCTGAACTATTCTGAGCCGCCGCCCGCGCAATCCACGCAAGATTTTTTCGGCGGCTGAGCGAACCGAGCGTAAAAAAGAACGGTTTTTCTTTTAAAATCGGGAATTTTTCAAAAATGCCCTCGTCTTCCTCCACGCTCTTAAAGTGCTCCCAGCCGTTTCCAATCACGCACAGCCGCTCGCTCTTCACGCCGTAAGAAGCGGCAATCCGTTCCTTTGAAAACTGCGACACCGTGATGATTTTTTTTGCATTCCGCGCAATATTTTTATAGTGCAAAAGACAATACGCGCGAATCAATTTGTCGTGGAACGTCACAAAATCGCTGGGAAAATCGCGGGCGTAAATATCGTGCAAAAACGCAACACCGCAATTTTTGCCCAGCGGCGCGGTGTTTGAAAAATTAAGCGGCACGGCTTTTTGCTTTTTGGCAGCGGCAGAAAACGAAAACAAATCCCACAACGGAAAACTGCGGATAGCTTTTTTTGACTGAATGATTTTTATCCTTTTAAAATCAGGCACAAAGCGCGCGTTTGCACTCACAAGCAGCCGCACATCGTCCGCATCGGTTAAAATCGCGTCCAGACGCTTGCACACCTCAAGAGCAAACCGCTCGATTCCCGTTAGATTTCTGCACAGAAAATTGCCGTTTATCAAAATCGCTTTCATAAAAAATCTCCGTTTTTGCGCAATAATTCCATTTTCGGCGATTCCTGCGCTCTTCATTACGCTGAACGCATTTTCACCCAATGGAATCATTCCACAACAAGAAATTGTTTTCTTAAAGCGAAAAAAATGACAGAGAAAGCCGCGGCGGTTGAGGAAAAAATCTCTATTGATAAAAAATCGTATCAAGCATACACTGTTTTTTCAAAAGGATAGTTTATGAAGATTTACAAAATTCCCCACCCGTTGCAGACGATTATTTTTGACATCGATTCTACGCTTTACACCAATGCCGCCTACGCTTTTGAGCAAGTCGATGTGCAAGTGCGCCATTACGCCGCGCTCAACGGGATTTCGGACGAAGAAGCCCGCCAAAAAGTCAGCGATTACCGAAAGAGATGGGCGGCAGAACACGGCGGGCAGAAAATCAGTTTGGCAAACACGCTGCTGTCGTTCGGCGTGCCGATTGCCACGAGCGTGGAATGGCGAAAAACGCTCATTGAGCCTGCGGATTTTTTGGGCGAAGATAAAGCGCTGATTGCCGCATTGAGCGCGCTCAAGCAAAAATACCGCCTGATTTGCGTTACCAATAATCCCGCTTTGCCCGCGCAAAAAACGCTCGACGCACTCGGAGTTTCTTCGCTCATTGAAGACATCATTGCGCTCGATACGTGCTGGGTGTCAAAGCCCGCCCGAGAGCCGTTTGCGCTTGCCGCACAAAAGACGGGCGCAGCAGAATCGGCGTGTCTTTCCGTCGGCGACCGCTACGACATCGACCTCGCCCTGCCGCTCGAAATGGGAATGGGCGCAATCGAAGTTGCAGGCGTGCAGGACGTGTATGAACTGCCGTCTGTTTTGTCTTGAGTTACGCTAGATGTGCTTTTCGTAATAAACCATTGAGTACCATCGCCCGAATTTATACGCGCACTCCGTGAACGTGCCGATGTGTTTGTAGCCCAGCCGCTCGTGAAAGCGCGGGCTTGCGTCGGTCAAATACGGGTCGTCGGCGCGGTCGGTGGCGGCAATGCAGGCATACAGCGCGTGAAATCCCCGCTGTTTTAGGCACGATTCAAGCGCGGCATACAGTTTTTCGCCGATTTTTTTTCGCCGCATATTCTCGGCAACGTAAATCGACAACTCCGCGCTGAATTGATACGCCTCCCGTTCGTGCAGAATGCCCGCGTAGGCGTATCCCACGATTTCGCCGCCGATTTCTGCCACGATATACGGAAAATGCTCCAAAATCGAAGCGACACGCTTTTGAAACGCCTCCTCGCTGGGAACTTCGTATTCAAAAGAAATCGCCGTGTTTTTTACATACGGCGCATAAATTGCCAAAATCGCAGACGAATCCTCTTTGGTTGCGTCGCGGATTATCAGTGAATTGTTGTTTTCCATATCAGTACGGTATCTTTTCCGCCGCAAATATGCAAGCCTGCCCTTTTTCGCGCGCACTCCATTTTTTTTATCAACAAAACAGAAAAAATGGAAAAAAACAGCGATTTGTGATAGAATCTCCCAAAATGAACGTTATTCCGAACCTTCCGAAAGAATTTGATGACTTTATCGCGCCGAATGCAGACCGCCGAGCGATTATCCGCGATTATCTTGCCCAGCGCGGCGTTGAAACAGCCGTGATTTCGCTGGACGGCAAAAATCACATCTTTGTAAAATTTGCAAAATCGGCGTATTCCCCGCTTTTTAAGCTCAAAACCGTGCTCTGCCATTACGACCGCGTGGAGACAAGCCCGGGCGCAAACGACAACAGCGCGGCGTGTTTTCAGATTATGGACTGGGCGGTTCGGCTTTCGCGATTTCGCGGCGTGCACAATATCCGCATTTTTTTTACCGACGGCGAAGAAATCGCGGGGCACAGCAGCGTCAAAGACCAAGGCGCGTTTGCCTTAGCATCGCTGTACCGCAGACTCGGCATCACCAAAGACGACGTGTATGTGTTCGACAGTTGCGGACGCGGAAACATCGCTCTGATTTCCGAAAAAACGCTCTCGCACGCAATGAAAGGCAATCTCGCGCGGCTGTACGAGGATTTATGCAAGCGAACAGAACAACTCCTTTCCACCGTCTGCCCGAAGCACTGGTTTTCGCTCCCGATGCCCTACAGCGACAACGCAGGCTTTTTGGCGTGCGGCATTCCCGCCGTGGTGATTACGGTTTTGCCAGCGAATGAAGTGGAGCAGTTTGCGCGCAATCTTTTGGAAAACAAAAATCTCAAGCAATCCGTCTTAAACCCGTCTGAGCGCGACAGTTCGTACAAAGAAAAACTGCCGCTCACATGGCAGATGTTCCACACCGCCGCCGACACAAAAGAAAATCTGACCGAAGAAAGTTTTGAATTGATGCAAAGCCTGCTTGACGCACTTGCGCTCTCAAAAACCATTTCGCGCTGACTTTTTTCGGCACAAACGACGGCGGAAGTTCCACCATGCGCCTCCACATTGTGCGGCGGGCAAATATTTCAAAATATTGGCTCCACACAAACTGCGGAGAGCAAATATTTCAAAATATCGTGTCTACACAAACTGCGCCAAGCAAATATTTCAAAATATCGTGTCTACACAAATTGCGGCGGAGTTACGGACTTTTTGTCATTCCGAACTTGATTCGGAATCTCCTGTCCATTGAAACAAGCCTTGCTGTCTCTTCATTGGAGATTATTCACGGCAAGAAGAGACGATGACACGCACTGTTTCGGTGAAAAATATTTTATATCATCGACGATTTTGAATTATTTTCACGCTCTCTAACGATTGTGCCGATATGTTCTATAAAGGTATTTTTATGAGCATATTTTTGAGAAAATCTATTTTTTCGGCACTTTTGGCGTTCGTTTTTTTTGCGCTCATTCCGCACAATGCAAACGCATATATGATGAAATACAAAGAAGATTTCTACAAGTTGTATCACATTCACTACGCGCAGAATCCCGACAATTGCATTGAAAACATCTATTGGCTGGAAAAGGCGGTGCAGGCGGATTTTGCAAACCCGATGTTTGCAACGGCAAAAATCACGACAGAAAAAGAATGGGAAAAATACCGCTATATGTTTCAAATGCACCTTAATTTGAAGCTCATCGAACAGCATTTGCGCCTCGGTCGCATTTACGATAAAAAGGTTGCCTATTTTTACGATGCGCCGTGGAAAGCCGAATATCTTGACGACTTGGAAAAGGCAAAAAGTTGCTACACGGCAGGACTTTGCTACTGGAAAGAAGCAAAAGTGTGGGCAGAAAAAGCAAATGCGACGAGTTTCAATTTTTTGTATCTGGACGACGCGCAATTTTGGGAAGATGAGCGGACGCGCATTGCCACGGGCGAACTTGATTACGAGAAAATCCTGAATCGCGAATTGACGAGATTGCAGAAAGTTATAGATACATTTGTTGAAATGGATGAAAAAACTTATTAGAATAAAGCCATGAAGTTTGAAGAATTTGATTTAGTATATCCGTCCGTCAATCCCGGTGCGGAAAAGACCGTTATAAAGTTTTTTTCGGGAGAGCCTCAGCTTGCCGAGACATTTTTTTCTGGTGCACAGCAAAGCGCTCCCCGCCTTTTTGTAACCGATACGGTTGTCGGTTCGCTGCCGTCAATGCAGCATTTTCTGCGTGAGTTCGATGACAGCGGAAGCCGCGGAAAAGACGGTATTATCATTCTTGATTCGGGCGAAGAATTCAAGACGATTGACACGGTGCTGAAAATCGTAAAAGCCGCGCTTGACCGCAATTTTGGGCGAAATGCCGTTTTTGTGGGAATCGGCGGCGGCGTTATCACCGATATGACGGCGTTCGCAGCATCGATTTTTAAGCGCGGCGCAAAATGCGAACTTGTGCCAACAACGCTGCTTTCGATGGTAGACGCGGCGGTCGGCGGAAAAACTGGCTGCGATTTTGACAGCTACAAAAATATGATTGGCACGTTTTTCCCAGCTTCCACGATTTATATTTTTCCCGAATTCACCAAATCGCTGGACGATGTGCAGTATCTCTCAGGCTTGGGAGAGGTGATGAAAACAGCGCTTCTTTCTTCCGAATCGCTGTATGACAGCCTGAAAAAACGGCGCAACGATGTTTTTGAGCGCAAAAACGACATCGTGCAGCAGATGATTGCAACGTGTGTTCGCGCAAAGGCAAACGTTGTGGAGCAAGATTTTACCGAGAAAAATATTCGTCGCAATCTTAATTTGGGGCACACGTTCGCTCACGCGCTCGAAACGCTCGCGGGATTGGGCACGGTGGCTCACGGAGATGCGGTCGCGTGGGGTATTGCCCGCGCGTTGGTGCTCGGCAACGCAATCGGGATTTGCCATTCCAGTTACTGCGACGAGGTGATTTCAACGCTGGAATCTTACGGCTGGGAAACAGGGGCGATTCACAGCGCGCTCAATGCGGAAGGCACAGATAAAGCGGAAATCGCAAAAAAACTTATCGAGATTATGAAAAAGGATAAGAAAAACGTTGACGAAAACATCAGATTCGTTCTGCAGACAGGTCCATGCGCCACGCTCATTCGCGAAGTGAGCGAAGAAAAAGTATTTCAAATCCTGCAATAGCGTTTTTAGAGGAAAAAATGGAGAGGAATATATCGCACTATTTTGACTGGGCTGCAACCAGTCCAGCCGATGAAGCTATTTTAAAATCTGCATTGGAAAAATCGCTTTCGGTGTATGCAAACCCTTCGAGCCAACATTCTGCAGGTTCTGATGCAAGAAACGCTTTGGAAGAGGAGCGAAAAAAAATCGCGCACATAATCGGCGTAAATGAAAAATCGCTTTATTTTACGTCGGGCGGCACGGAAAGCGACCAAATCGTGCTTCTTTCGCTTCTTTCGCGCCCTCAAAAAGGCTCGCTCGTCATCAGCGCGGTTGAACACCCTGCAATTCGCGAGCAGACGCAGGCTCTTAAAAATTGCGGGTGGAACGTCATCAGCGTTCAGAGCGATAAAAATGGTTTTATAAGCGCAGATTCAGTGCTTTCAAAAGTGCAAAGCGACACCGCGCTCGTGTGTGTTATGGCGGTCAATAACGAAACAGGCGCAATCCAGCCCATTTACGAAATCGCCGATAAGCTCGTGCAATCCTCTCAGGGAAAGCGAAAGCCGCATTTTCACGTTGACGCAGTGCAAGCGGCGGGCAAAATCGCGCTCGATATAGCGCACCAAGGAATCGACAGTGCGGCGTTTAGTGCGCATAAGATAAAAGGACCGCGCGGAACGGGATTGCTGTATCTAAAAAACGCGCTGACCCCGTTTTTGCGCGGCGGCGGGCAAGAGCACGGCATACGAAGCGGAACGGAAAATCTGTTCGGTGCGATTGCATTTTCGGAATGTCTTTCGCGCTATTGGATTAGTAGCAAAAATCCTGCTGCCGAGTCGCGCTTTAAGGCTCAGGAAGAATTTACGGCGGATTTTATAAAAAAATTGCGTTCGCTTCCGTTTTGTTCTCTTATTCCTGAATCGCGCGGTTCTGATGACTCGCTTCCGTTTTCGCCGTGGGTTGTTCAGGCTTCGTTCAAGAATATTCCGGGACAAGTTATGGTTCGTGCGCTGGACGCAAAGGGTTTTTGCATTTCCACAGGGAGCGCGTGTTCTGCGTCAAAGCAATCGCGTCCGATTTTGGAGGCGATGGGAGTTTTGCCGGAGCTTCGCCAAAATGCAGTGCGGTTCAGTTTTGGTTTTGACACCGAAAAAAAAGCAATGGACGAACTGTTTTGCGCTATCGAAGAAATTGGCAATACATTCAACAAATAATAATTGCAGAAAAACAGCATATAGGATAACATATTTTTAGAGGTGAACATGACGAAGGAATTTCTTACATATGATAAAGTGCGCAATGACGCGCTTAAAATGGCATATCGCATTTACAACGAAGATGGATTTGTGCCCGATGTGATTTACGCTTCGCTTCGCGGCGGCGCATATATGGCAAACGTCATCAGCGAATATTTCAAGATGGTCAGAAAAGAGCATCACCCTGTGCTGTACGCGGCAGTTGTGGCGCGCTCGTACACGAATATCCGCCAGCAAGACAAAGTTATGGTTGATGGCTGGACATACGCTCCAGAGCATTTGCGCCACGGCGACAAAATTTTGCTTATCGACGATATTTTTGACACAGGACGCACGGTGAATTATCTGGTGGAACTTTTAATGGAAAAAGGTATTCCAAGAAAAGACATCAAAGTTGTCGTGCACGATTACAAACATTTCACATACAAGGAACCACAGCCCATTCAGCCTGATTATTACTGTCGCGAAATTGTTATCAACAAGCCCGAGGAAGACCGCTGGATTCATTATATGAGTCACGAACTGGTCGGATTGACCACAGAAGAACTTGAAGAGCATTACTACAAAGACGACCCTGAAATGCGAAAAATCCTTGACCCAATTCTTGGAAATAAGTGAGGCACTATGTTCCGTACGCAGCTGAAAAAGCGAATTTTTGAAATATTTTTTCTGTCCGCGCTCTTATCTTCTGCGGCGGCACTTACAAAAGCAGATATTATCAGCCCTGCAAGCGGAGTGTGGGCAAACAAACAGCCGCTCGTCATTTCTGCGCCCGAAAACGCCGAAATCTATTATTCCACAAGCGGCACAGACCCTGCCGTAACGGGCTTCGCGTATGACGGTCCCGTTCTGATTGACCAAACAGGCGCAGTGGATTTGAGAATTGTTGCTATAGATGAAAAATCAAATAAGCAGGAATTCCGCATCAGCTACACTGTGCGCGAAGAGTTTTCAAGTAATAAGGAAATCTCATCGTTTATTTCATCGCTTTCGGCAACACCGGTGATTCAGTACACAGCAGGTGATGTCATCGAAATGCCAAAATCGGTGAGTTATAAAATCGGAACCGAACTTGATAAAACATCATTTTTAACTGGACAGCCATTACATCTTTCCGAAAAAAGCAGTCTTGCAGAATATATCCCGTGCATTGTCGCGTCTGGAGAGCGCCTGTGGCGATTCGTTATTCAGACGGCAGGACGAATTATGGGCAGTTTTGCCCGCCAAAGCGTTCCGTTTGAGATTTCGGATTGGCATACATTCCGTTTTACCGGCAAAAAACTTATCTATGCAATCGACGACAACGATTGGAGCGCAAGTACCATTCCAGTAGAACTTGACCGCAGTGTGCCGCACGTTGTGCGCTGGCAAAGCATTATCTACTCGGCAGAAAATCGCGTTCATACATTTTTCTTACCGCCAAAACCGCGTTTGGTTTCCACCCGCGAAGCTGACGGCTCATTGACCTTTTCCGTGGACGGGGAAGCAGGATACACCATTGGAAATTATCGCGCTCCGTCGAACACGAATCTGCAAGTCGATAGCGGCGCATTTTCGAGCATAAATGCCGATGTTTTTCAAGGCGACAGCATTGCAAAAAACGCAGATTTTTCTGTTTTCTACAACACCGTTTATCAGGGAAGGCTTTCCGCCCGCGCCGAAATCGACAGACGACCGCCAGAGCCGCCAGAAATCACTTCATCGGCAGAAAATCATTTTTCGAGAAAAGCCGTTAAAATCACATTTTCAGCAGAAAGCGGCGCAGAAATTTTTTACTCAATCGATACCGCTGTTGCAGAAAAAGAGGAAGGAGAAAAAAATGTGTATTCGGTCAGCAACAAAAAAATGTCCGATTCATATTTGCTCCTGCAGCCTTACAAAGAATCTGCGATTGATTACACGATAACTGCTTATGCTATCGATAAATACGGCAATAAAAGCACTCAAAATTCGTATAAAGTCCAAGTGGATAATTTTAATTATTATCTCCAGCCACAAAAAACGGGCATAACGGAAGACGGCAGCGCAGAACACCCGTTTACGATGTTGTCGCAACTTGTATCAATCATAAATAATTCTGAAAAAATTCGTATTCACATAAACGGAACAATCAAAGGCGATACATTGCCGCTTTCGTTCTTTTCAAATTTTGAACTCGTCGGAACAGCAGATGCACATATCATTTTGCCTGCAAGCGCGCAGATTTCAGTATCGAATGCGACCGTTGCTATCAAAAATTGTATAATCGAAAAAACGTCCGCCTCCGATTTCAACAACACGGACGACGACAGTGCAGTACATTTTATCACGCTGAACAACGCAAAAGCTGAAGTCGCAGATTCGGAACTGATTTCGGTATTTTCGCAAAACGGCACGGGCATTGAGCTTTCTTCATCTACGCTTTCGCTTAGAAACAGCGGTCTAACCGTGAAGGGCAACACATATGCAGCCAATCTGAACGCCATCGATTCCGAAATTTTGGTTACTGGAAGCAGGATTTCTTCCACAGCAGACACTGCAATCAATTTTTCGGCGCAAAATTGCAAGTTCACGCTTTCAGATACGTTCTGCCAAGTGACTGCGCATTTAGGACGCATTGCTGAATTCGGCAACACGATTGCACGATTGTACAACAATACGTTTACGGGAAAATTGTCCGAAAAGCGCGGCATAAATCCGATTTGGCAAGATTCAAAAACAACAATAAACGAAGATATGGGGACGGCAAGCAATGGGTTCTGAGATTTTGATTTGCGGCTTTGACGAGGCAGGACGCGGACCGCTCGCAGGTCCTGTGACCGCAGGTGCAGTGATTTTACCCAAGGATTTTCCTGTAGAAATCTTGAATGACAGCAAAAAATTATCGCCCAAAAAACGCGCACTCGCAGAAAAAATGATAAAGGAAACGGCGTGTTGGGGGTTAGGAATTGTCAGCCACGAAAAAATCGATGAAATCAATATTCTGCAAGCAAGTCTTCTTGCAATGCAACTTGCATATACCGACCTCGAAAAAAAATTACCCGATTTTCTGCAAAAACAGGGTATTTTGCAAGCTGAAATCAGCATAGAAGCAATTACCGACGGCAATTTTTGCCCGACCGTGCCCATTCCGTGCAAAGCAGAACCAAAAGCCGACGCAAAATACCCCGCAGTGATGGCGGCGAGTATCATTGCAAAAGAGGAACGCGATCGCATTATGGTGCAATACGACGCACTTTATCCTGCGTATGGTTATAAAAAGCACAAGGGCTACCCTACCCCTGCGCACTTAAAAATCTGCCGCGAAATCGGTCCTAGCCCCATTCAGCGACGAACCTTTTCATTTTAAGTACGAATTGTTGAAGCAACAGCGCCGCCGTGCGAGCGATTTACGCTGAAAATCCGGCGGAGCAAAATATCCAGCGCCGCTTCAGGATTTTGGTTAAAAACGGTAACATTTTGCCATGCTTCTCTCATTTCCGCATTTATGTCTTTGAGCGCCGAAACGCCCTCCGCAGTTTTCATCAATGGACGCAACAGATTTTCGGTTTCACTGAAAAATAATTTAAGCAACACTCTTGGTTCAAATGAAGCACAATTTTTTACGATTGCATTCGATTCTGCAAAATTGCCCGAAACCGCAGCCGTCAAAAAACGCACTGCCGAATCACGCAACGTTTCCTCAGGAACGCCTAAAAAACGCTGAAAATACAATGAAATACTTTCTGATTCGGTGTGAAAAATGCGTCTGATAATTTCTTTTTCTTCGTCCGCAGAGCGCTTTGAAAACGAATAAAGACGAACTCGCGACAAAATCGTTGGCAAAATTGCGCCACGGTTCGATGTCGTCAAAATAAAAAAGGTATTCGACGGCGGTTCCTCAAGGGTCTTCAAAAGCGCATTTCTCACGCTGTCCTGCATTTTTTCCGCATTTTCCAAAATCACCACACGACAAGAATCCGACATCATCGAAGACCATTCTTCCACATTTCGAATCTGCGCAATCGGAATTGAATCATAAAGATACGAATTTTCGAGTCTTTCGCAACTTTTTTCGATTTCTGAAACAATTTTCTCCAATTTTTTTGACTCGGGCAACGGTCTTGCAACATCAATCTCATCAAGTAAATCTGCAATTTCAGAAACCAAAACACCAATTTTTGTTGCATTCGTATCTTTTTGCCACAGGATTTCGCTAAAACGCGCAAGCAGTTTTCTGACTGCCACAACAAAAAATCTATGCGATTCAGCGCAATACGATGTATTGTCCGCCACCGCTTGCAAAAAAGTGTTTTTCAGCGCTGAAATTTCAAGGCGAGAACTTTTTGGTCCGAGCAAAAGCAAATTCGGATTTAACATTTGCCGCGAACGCACGCACGAAGGGCAATCGCAATCACTTTTCCCGGCAGGATTTGCGCGGCACAGCAACACGCGAGCAAGCTCCAACGCCGCCGTGAGTTTTCCAGAATATTCGCTCCCGCAGAGCAAAATCGCACCCGGCAATATTTTCCGCTCAAAATCGGCGGCAAGCAATTTTCCAGCTTCTTGATAAAAAAGATTTTCAAACATTTATAAAACCTGAGCAGGCGGCGTCATCGGTATAGCCGGCATCATTTCTTGAATTTCCACTGTGATTTTTGGCATCAGCAGATGAAAAAAGAAACTATCGTTGCAATAATTTGTGCCACCTGCAAACGAAAATGCGTATAAAAGCCAAAGCAAAATGACCACAATAACCAGCCCCTCAATTATCCCAAAGAAAAATCCAAGCGTTTTGTCGAGGCTAGAAACCAATTCTACCGAATTTATCACTGCACTGATAATGTGCATCAGAATTTGCACCAGCAAAAACACGCACACAAACACAAAAATGACTGCCAAAAGCTCCAACAAAAGCGGATTTTGCGAAATACCACGCTCGCGCAAAAACGAAGCAACGTGCAACCGCGCGCCCCACGCAAAAACAACGCCAAGAACAACCGACAATTTTTTTAGAACTTCAGCAACAAAGCCAGATAATGCACATTTTACAGCAAAAAACACAATAATTGCGAGAAAAATAAAATCAATTGTCGCTAATTTTAGCATTTTTTTTCTCACAGCCAGAAAGCAAAATTTCTGCAATTTTATGCGCAGGTCTTTCGCCGCTCGAAATTTTTTTTGCAGATTCTGCAAATTTCTGGCGCATTTCGCTGTCAAGCATTTTTTCAAGCGCCGATTTTAAGTGCGCTTCGTCCGCATCCGCCCCAGAGAGCACAATCGCAGCACCTTTCTCCGCAAAAAAAGCCGCGTTATCGACCTGATCGCCGCGAGTGCCGCTCCCGCACAAAGGAACGAGAATCATTGGCTTTCCCAAAACAGCACATTCCCACAACGAATTCGCTCCAGCCCGTGACAATACAACATCAGCAGCTGCAAGAACAGACGGCATTTCTGCATAAATAAACGAATAGGGCTTGTAATTTTCATTCGTCATCGAAAGAACACCCGAATATTCTTCGGCAAACGCCGCCCCCGTTTGATGCACAACCACAAAATGTTCGCAAAGCCATTGCATATTTTTCATTACCAGCTCGTTAATCTGCCGCGCACCAAGACTGCCACCCACCACAATAAGCACCGGCTTTTTTTTGTCCTCTATGCCAAGATACATCAACCCCTGTTTTGCCTCTGCCGAATAAAAAACTGGGCGCACCGGATTTCCCGTTACCGTAACCAGATTTTCGTATTTTCCCTTGAAATAGTTCTTCGTGGCATCGTAAGACAGCAGGATTTTTGACGCAAAACGACTGTTAATTCTCGTTGCGAGTCCGGGAGTAAAATCACATTCGTGAGTAAAAACGGGGATTTTGAGCAATTTTGCCGCAAAACACGGCGGCACACTCACAAAACCGCCCTTAGAAAACAAAACATCAGGTTTAAATTTTGACAAAAAAAGATATGCAGAAATACAGCCAGCAATGATTTTAAAAATATCAATCACATTCTGAAACGAAAAATATCTTCGCAATTTTCCGCAGGGAATACCAAAAAAAATATCAGTTGAACCACTTTTTTCAACTAAATTTTTATCCATTCCTTTTTTGTTACCAATCCAACAAATTTTTACTTCAACATTTTTTTCTTTCGCAATCGCGCGAATTTCGTCTGCAACGGCAAGTCCGGGGTAAATGTGCCCCCCCGTTCCGCCGCCAGCAAACGCAATTTTCAACTGATTTTTCATTCGGTCTTATCGTCCTTTGGAGAAGAGTATTTTTCAAACGACTCAACCATTGCAGGTTTCTTAAAGAGCACCGCATATTGTCGTGCGCTCATTCCCATTTGGTCCTTAATATCTGGGTCTGCTCCGTATTTTGCCAGTATTTCTACCACTTTCGCATTTCCTGTACCGACCGCCAAAACCAGCACGGACTGCCCATCGCGGCTGATAAAGTTCAAATTCGCGCCACGAGTAACAAGAGCCTTGACCGCATCTTCGTTGTTTTTCCACACCGCGTCCATCGTCGCCGAATATCCGCGGTCTTTGGACACCGCATTTATATCCGCGCCATTGTCCAACAGCCATTTTATGCGGTCAACCTTGTCGGAACGAGCAGCAATGCAAATCATCGGCGTTCCATTAGAATCGCGGCTGTTTACATCCATTCCTGCTTCAAGGAACAAATCGCATTCTTTTGCATCATCGTTTGCAATGTGAGAGGCAAAACAATCCGTCGTAAAAGGAATTCCTGCCTTAAAAAGCGATGTATACGCGATTCTGCGCCGCTCCAAAACTTCAAAATTGTTGAATTCAACATCAACCATTCCAAGCAGTTTATCTAACGACTCGAAATAATTGATTGAATCCGAAGAAACAAGATTGCTGTAGCAATTTGCTGTTCCTTGAATGAACGAAGTAATGTGCCGCCCCTGAAGGAATCCCAACAAAAACAGCGTCGTATTGAACGATACGATTGAATCAAAATCAGGAATTATACAGTGCGTAACATTTTTTAGAGCCTGCAAAAGCCTCTCGAGCGCAAGTTGAGAATTTCCGTTTGGAAGCACAAATATCCGCATTGGAACATTATGGCGAGCAAGCATATTGCCTGCATTTTTCGCCGCTTCGCTTTTTTCAGATGACACGATAATAAGCCAATTCATATCTTCTATTATAAAGCAAGGTTGCGACCGTAACAAGCAAATCGAACATTTTTTTTTAATTTTGTGCGCAAAAATTTAGTTTGCCAAATGCAAAATTCCTATTTTTTCCAATCCGTTAATAATCAGCTGAACGCTCATTCCCGCCAAAATCAAGCCCATTATTTTTTCCAGCACAAACATTCCCGTCGTGCCGATAATGCGCAAAATCAGCGTACCGCACCGCAGCGCAATAAATTCAATCGCCAAGCACAAAAAAACCGCAATGATAAGCGTTGTGTATCCCGCCATTCCAAAATTATCGCCCGAAACCAGAAGCATAATCGTCGTAATCATTCCCGGACCTGCAATCAGCGGAGTCGCCAGCGGAAAAATCGCCACCATCATCGCATCTTGCGGGTCAATGCTCGATTCCGGCGTATTTCGAGAGCGCGGCTTACTCTGAATCATTTCAAAGGCAATCGTAAAAAAGAGAATTCCGCCCGAAATGTAAAACGCACTCGGCGAAATCGAAAAAAATTGCAGCAAAACATTCCCAAACACCACAAAAATCATCAGCACAATGCCAGCCACCAGCATTGCTCTCCAAATTACTTTTTTCCGCGTCTCATTATCAAAAGAAGCCGTCGCCGACAAAAAAAGCGGAATACTTCCAATAGGGTCAATAATGAGCAATAACAATAAAAATTGTTGCAAAAACCGTGAAAACACTTTTTCCCCCGAATAATAAACTTTTTTGTTACCAGACTGTTTAGACAAAAAAGAGAAAAAAAAACCTGCTGCAAAAAGCATACAGGTTTTCATTTGCAAAAGGGGTCTAAAACCACGCTCTAAAAACGTGCTTTTATTTGTCTTTTGCTCTCTCCACGAATGAACCATCGCGTGTGTCGATAACGATGCGGTCATCTGTGTTGCAGAAAAGCGGTACTTTCACTTCGATTCCTGTATCGAGCGTTGCAGGCTTTGTAGATTTTCCTGACGTATCGCCCTTAATTCCCGGTTCGCAGTAAGTGATTGTGCGTGTTACGTTGATAGGAAGGTTAATACCAACAGCCTTGCCCTCATAGTAAGTAATAGTAACATCGTACTCGTCATCTGGAGAAATGTAGCCAGCGTTATCTCCGAGGTCTTCTTTCGTCAAGATAACATCGTCGTATGTTTCCTGGTCCATAAAGTGGAAATCATCGCCGTCGATGTAAGAAAGGCGAGTTGTCTTCTCTTCAAGAGCAACTTCGTCAAACTTTTCGCCTGCGTCCAATCCCAAGTCCTGTGTTGAGCCAGTAACGATATTCTTAACGCGGAGCTTTGTAACCATACCAGCGCGACCAGACTTCTGTCCGAGCAAACGCTGCACAATAAATGGAGAGCCTTCATACATAAAAGCTGTTCCTACTCTGATTTCATTTGTCTGTAACATAATACAACTCTTAAAAAAAAGGATTAGTTTTTATAGCATACTGAATTCGCTCTAAAATTGCAACCCTGAAATGTAATTCAAAAGATTTTCTGCCAGATTTCCGTTTTCGATTATCGTTTTTGCAAACGCCGTGCACCCCGCCGAAAGCTCCTCACAACGCGAAAACAATGCCGACAGCAGATTTTCTTGTTTTTGCGCACTCGGATTGTCCCGATTGTATTCCGCCGTAAAATCGCAAAAAAGTGCCGCCGTTTCTGTGCTAAAAAATGGCTTCATTCGCGCCGTCAACGCCTCCGCCTTGACCAACTGCTGTTCGTCCGCCTGTGGATAGGCGTGCCACGCAAACGGAGCGCCCGCAAGCACCGCGCGCGAAAGCGAATCCTCTCCGCGCACAAAATTGAAATCGCACACCGTCAGCAACGCGTCCCACACTTCTTGACTCAAAAAGTTTAGCTTCGTCAAATAAAAAGAAAGATTTTTTCCTCTGTCTAAATATTCTTTTGTAACGGCTCTCAAAAACGATTTTCTGCTTTTTCCTTCAGTTAAAAACACACGAACTCTTTTCCCCGATTTATCTGCAAAACTCGAAAGAGCTTTCACAACCGGCAAAAAATCGCGCTCATAGCTAAAAATCACCACGTTAAAATCGCTTTCTTTTACGTCAAGATTCGCTTCGGTCATCAAAAAATCCCGCGCATACGCCGTATCTGAACAGCATTTCATAAAATGATTGTCCAAAATCAAGCCGCCTGTGTTTTTTGAAAAGCCCGGCATAAAATTTGCCTTTTTGATAAACGCAGAGCGCGTCCCCGACTTTAAGGTGTGAAATTCGTCCGCCCATTCTTCCGCCGTAAGATATTCAAGGTTGATAATGTGCGCAATGTCGGTGTTGTCGCGCGCAAAAAGGATTTCTTCGAGCCAGTCTGGTCTGCCGCACTGAAAGCACTCAAGAATAATCTTGGGCTTTTTTTGCAAAAACGCCCGCGTACACACCGCGCCGTCATTCCAGTCGTAGACCCAAATCCCGTGCACCCTCTGTTCAGCTTTTTCGCGGTCAACAGCGCAATCCAAAGCCGAAAACGCAGAAAGGTCGCTCACCACCAGCCTGATATTCACCTCGGGGCAGACTTCCAAAAGGGCGCGCGCAAGGCGGCTACAAACACCGATATCGCCAAAATTATCCACCACCTTGCACAAAATCGTTATATCGCGCTGATTTTCATCAAGCATTTTTTGCCGTCCTCATCATTTTTTTTCGCGCAAACATCGCTTTTTTCGCCCGCTCAAACACATCGTTCAGCGTTTCGTCTAGCATTTCATCAAACAGCGCAAATCCCAGCGACGCAGACACTTTTTCCCACTCTTCAAGCGTTTCGTCTTGCGCCAAAAGCAAAATCTGATTGTTAAATTGCTCCGTCAAATGCTTGCTATTCTGAAAATCGCTGTCTTCCAAAATCACCGCAAACTCATCGCCGCCGATTTTGAACACAGGCGAATGTTCAAATTGATGGCAGACAATATAGCAGAGTTTTTTTATCGCAATGTTGCCCTTATCGTGCCCAAACGTGTCGTTTATGCGCTTCAAAAAGTTCATATCAATAACCGCAATGCCAAAATCACGATAGCCCGCCGCAATTTTCCAATCAATTTTTTGCGCTTCACTCTCAAACGCCGTCCTGTTGCGGATTCCCGTCAGCGCGTCTTTGTTTGACAACTCGTGCAGCTCAGCGGCGTGCTGCTTTGAAGCCGAAAGCTCATTCATATAATTTTCAAGTTCCCGAATCAGCTCAGAAAAACTCAGCGCAAGAGACGCAATTTCGTTTTTGCCGTGCGTTTTGTCCTCAATCTTCTTGGCGATTTCCACCTCTTTATTCATCGCATACAGGCGAATATCGTTTTCAAGCTCCGTGATTTTTGCAATGTACTTCTTTGAGATAATCAGCAGAACCAGCACAATGCTAGAGGCGATAATCGCACTTATCAGCGCAATCTGCCGAAAAACAGTGCGCAACACCACGCCGTTCATCTCTGATGCCAGCGTTGCAACACCAACCACGCCGAGTTGCCGCCCGTTCACCGTCAGCGGCGTGTAATACGCGCACACACGCCCCGCCTCTCCGTCATAAAACTCGCACTCGACACCTCTTTTGCCCGTCTCCCACGTTTCCCACAAACAGCGGTGTTCATCGCGCGGCTTTTTTATATCGGAGCACAGCCGCAGATATCTTTTCCCGTCCACGATTTTTTCTGTGCGTTCTCCGTCAATAAAAGAAAAAAGATGCTCCTTTTCGCCCGTCGGCACCAGATAAAAAGCCGAGCGAATCTCAAAATCGGCAATGCTTTTTTCAAATAAATCCCACACATATTCCAGTTTGTAGATTGCGTATGCTTTTTTTACATCGTCGTCAAGCTCGGCAAATTTGATATTCACGCCGAGCGTTTTTCCGGGGTATCGAGATGCAAACAACTGCTCAAAAATGCGGCGGTCAGCGTGACAATCGGCAAAATCGAAGCTGATATTGATGTTTTCATAATTTGACAGCACATAATCTTGCACATACGCAAAATTCACGCCGTCCGAAATCAGCAGGTTTTCCAAAAAAAACGCGACGTGCTTTACCGTCTCCTCGCTTTTCTTTTTATGCTGTTGCTCCTGCATTTTGTAGGCAAAAAATCCGCTTGCCGCAATCAGTACAAGCGCAAACACCGAAAAAAGCAGCCCCAAACGCGAAACCACACTGCCCTTTTTTTTACTCAATCCCATTTTTTTCTCCACCACTTTTTTTATATTGACAAGGGACTTTGCCCCTTGCCTCATCTGTACGAGAGCAAACACTTGTGCTATTTTGCCAAAACGAGCCGTGCCACCTTGCTTGAGTCGGTATCAATCGCCAGATTGCCCAAGTTTTCGCACAACTGAGCATACTTTTCGCCGTCCAAAAACAGCTCTTCCACCTTTTTGCTGATGTCCGCGCCCTTTCGGATAAAAAAACCGACGTGATTTTTAAGCGCAAACTCCACGTTGCCCAGCTCCTGCCCGTGAATGTAGCGGCAGATAATAACGGGCTTCTTTTTGAGCAGCACCTCCATAATCGTGGACGCACCGGGCTTTATCACCGCGCAGTCAGACAGCGAAATGAGTTCGTCCATAAAATCCACGAAGCCGTAGACGTGCAAATCCAAATGCGGATTCATTTTTGCAAGCATATTCATATAACTCTGCGCCGTCTTATCGCGCCCGCAGACCACCGCCACCGCAAAATCTACCTTGCGCATCGCAAACGTATTCACAATGCGCTTTGCGTGCGGAAGCCCGTCGCCGCCGCCCGCAAGCAACACCAC
Organism: uncultured Treponema sp.; assembly: GCA_937893155.1. Lineage (GTDB taxonomy): Bacteria > Spirochaetota > Spirochaetia > Treponematales > Treponemataceae > Treponema_D. Next base: position 26,394 of record CALBGU010000114.1, read on the forward strand.
GCGCTTGTTTTGCTCAAATCCGTGTTTTTCGCGCAACGCGGCAATCTCAGCGCTATCTGGGATTCTGCCGAATTTTTTGTCGAGCAAAAACGGAATCACACGCACTTTTTCTGCGCTCATTCCACATTCATTTATGGCAAAATCGCGCGCCTGATTGCTAAACACAAGATAATCCACGTTTTTGTTGTAAAACCACGCTTTTGGAAGCGTAAACGGGTCGGTTACCACGCAGGTTAAATGAATATCGCGCCCCAGCTCGCGAATTGCCGACACAATGCTGGGAGTCAGCGCAAAATGAAAGCTCACGATGTCGGTTGCGCCCGAAGACGCGATTTTTTCCTTGAGATAGCGGAGCACCGTGGGGCGAACACACATCGCCACCAAAGACTGCACCGCGCGGAAACGCGAAATCTCATAAATGAGCGTCCACGCCCCCGTAAAATAGTTGCTCGTAATGCGATACAGCCGCTCAAAAAGGATTTTCCCGAGCACATTTTTGTTCTCAAAGCCGTTCACCAGCTCCACTTCCACATTCGGTTCAAGCTCCTTTACGGCTTTCTGGAGGACACGCGCAGGACTAATGTGCCCGTTTCCTGTATTCAGATAAAAAAACAAAAATTTCCGATTCATATCCTTCTCGCTCTTGTTTGTACTGTTTTACACTTTTTATCATTGCGCCGCTGTGTTGTCATTCCCGCAGGTGATTGCTGCGGGAACGTTTTTCGCCGCTATGCCTTCGCCTCTGTGCTCGAAGCCGCCGCTTTTGCCGTGCGCTTTGCAATCGCGGCATTCGTGCGCGCAATTTCGTTTGCAAAGAACGTGGCGAACGCCGACAAATCCTCGTTTTCTTCCAGTAGCATTGCCCACAGATAAATAACCAATTTTTCATTGATTATATCAAGTATCGGCTTTCTATAGCTAGACGCACTCGGCATTTTTGCGTCAAGAGACTGCACATACAGCTTGTTTTCCGCCAAAAACGCGTCCTCAGCGACAAAAAAAGCGTCCAGCGCCTCTTTCATTCCCTCCAAACCCGCGATGTTTTCGGCATACGGCTGCACATCGGTCTTAAAGCTTGCGATAAGCGAAGATTCCGCCTTATAAATCAACGTCGTGATGTTTGCCTTTGCGTATTTGTCGAACAGCACCTTGAGCGGTGCATTGAGCGCCTGTTTTTCGGCAATCGGGAACACCGCGTATGCGTCCGAGAGCTTCTTTGCGTTCATAAACTTCTCGTCGCGTGCGGCATCGAGTTTCTGCAGCGTGCTCGGGCGTTTGTCGCTCAAAATCGCGCCGTTCATCAAAACGTGCTTTTTGTCCAGCTCGGTCATCTGCGTGTTCACGAACTTGTTTTTCTGAGCCTTTTTGTCGCTCTTGTACGCATCGCCCAAAGACGCAACCAGCCCGTCCAATTCCGCATTCTGAATTTTTGAATTTAGTTTATCCATATAAACCCTCTGTTTTCGTATTCGATTTGATTTTATTTTTGTTGTAATTATTCCATTCTGGGGTATAATTTGAAGTATGAAAAAGAAACGTATACGCAGTAACTCTAACAGCAAAAGTATAAAAACACACCTGATGTGCGTTATTGGCATAGGACTTGCCACCGTTTTTATTGTGGGCGGCATTTATCTCTCACATTTTATTTCTCTGCGTTTTAGCACTGTTTCTTCTGTTTATTTTGAAGCTGTTGCAGAACAAAATGTTCGCGAGGTAAAACTAGAACTGTTATCTGCCTATGACCAGTGTCGTTCTCTTTCAAATACATTGAGCTTGTTTGAAGAAATTCCTGCAGAAGATAGGCGTTCGTTCTTTAAAAAGACATTAGAAAATCTTATTCGTGCAGACAATAATTATATTTCTGTGTGGACATGTTGGGAAGCAAATGCACTCGATTCACTTGATTCGCTCTATGCAGGCACAAACGGCACAGATGCAACAGGTCGCTTCATTCCGAATTGGACAAAGATGGGGGCATTTGTTAATGAAGAAGTGCTGCAAGATTATACTGGTGCTAATTGGTACACAAAACCCATGTTTAATAAAACAGGCATCATTGGCGAACCAGAAACACGGGTAGTGCAGGGGCAACCAGTGTTTTGTTGTACCGTATCGTTTCCAATTCGTTCTTCAAATGGCACTCCGGTTGGAGCCGTTGGCATTGTATTTTCACTTGAACGCTTAGAAACATTGCTTGGCAGCATTATTCTCTATGACTCTGGCTATTTGAGCCTTATATCTGCAGAAGGCGCAAATGTTATTGCAC
>CALBGU010000115.1 GCA_937893155.1 uncultured Treponema sp.
GTGTTTTTCGCGCAAATAATTATCGAGCGTACATTTATTTATTCCTGTTTTATCCGCAAGTTCTTTTACCATCATATCTTGAAAAGAGAGTTCTGATTTTAGATTTTCTTTAAACCCCATAGCGCATATAGTAGTAAAATTTACAAAAATAGATTGAATTTATTGTTACATTCTACTATCATAATAAATAGCGACTGTATATTTAACAGTTGAACTGTATTTAATATGCAGATAAAACAAATTGCCAGTGTATTTCTTAACTGACGCAATGTGTTTTTCGTAAAGTCGGCAGGGCGTATGCCTTTGCTCCAATAAAACAATACTTACGGAGGATTTTCTATGAGTGATATTAAAGTTCAAGTTTCAAAGAGAACTTCGTCAAAAATGGAAATTCCAGATTTGGCAGATGCAATGAATTGCGCCGAGCGATTATTAGAACGGCTTAAGCGTCTAACTGATAAAGTGAACGTTGCAGGTATTAAGCCATCTAACGATTTTGTTGGCAATCTTGCAGGAAAATTTGCAGGTAGATTATACAGCGAATCTAGATACTGTTACAAAACAATATGGATTGGTGTTCAGTCTGAAGATTGTGCTGGCAATGTTGAAGTTGATTTTTGGGTAAATAAGCCTTCTGAAAATCAGCTTGTAACTGATTATAAAGATAATTTGCTCGAGGCAGAACTTGATTACAAGGCTGAATATGATGCTAATGATAAAGGTTATTGGTTCAGGGTTGATACAGGCATTTCTTTGAAAACAGAAACTGACATTTCTAAAGCAAAATCAGAAATTGAAAGAATTATCAAAAAAGTTTTGGAGCAGAAAGTAGAGTAGGAAATAACTCTGCTCTAAGGGCGAATGGCGGTGGACGGTTTTCGATGAAAAGCGCGTTCTCCGCTGTTTTCAAAGAAAATTATTTTTGGAGGATATGTTTTATGGACGGTGAGGATATTTTCTATATAGTTTTTCCTATTGTTTTACTTTTGGGACTCATTTTTGGCGTTAATAAAATTTTGGGCGTTAACAATATAAGAGTTGCAAATTACAGCAGAGCACCTGTGGAGCGAACGATAAATGTGGCGTTTATTAAGCCGACCGAAAGCGAGCTTTCGGAAAAGTGCGGCAAAAAGGCAGGAGATGTGCGAAAGCAAGTTGCCGAAGTGGAAGCGACGATTTCGCAGATTCCAACGTTCAAACTGCTTGACCGAAGCAAAGTTGACCTCATTCTTAATGAGTATGATTTTTCGGTGTCTGATTGGGCGGACGGCAATACTGTCGCGGAAATCGGGCGCGCGCTGAACGCAGAACTGCTTTTGTACTTTGAAATCTACGACGCAAAGACGGTGAATATTTCGTTTTTGAATATTTCGACTATGGAAAAATTTACGAGCAAAGAACTTGATATCCGCCCTGCAGTTGCGTCTTTGCAAATCCCTCACGAAACGGCGGATATAGAGGGAACGTGGCTGTATGACGGGCTTATGCAAAGCCAGTTGAAATACAAAAACAGCAATCGGGAATATCTTTCTCCGTTTTCGCTTCGTTTTCCTGTCGTGCCTTGCGACAATCAGAA